>JAYWCV010000288.1:0-3098 GCA_043780275.1 Chitinophagaceae bacterium | reverse complement strand
GATCATTGCATTCAATCAATCTTATCATGGTTCAACACAGGGTGCATTAAGTATCATCGGTGATGAGTATTGGCGAAATGCTTACCGCCCATTGTTGCCCGATGTTTTGCATCTGGAATTTAATGAAATGAAATCTTTGGATTTTATTACAGTAAAAACGGCTTGTGTTTTTGCCGAAACTATTCAGGCCGAAAAGGGAATTGTGCCAGCAACCAAAGAATGGATGATTGCATTGAGAGAACGTTGTACAGCAACCGGTACATTATTGATTCTGGATGAAATACAGGCAGGCTTTGGAAGAACGGGGAAGCTTTGGGGATTTGAACATTTCGCTATGGTTCCTGATATACTTTTATTAGGGAAAGCATTGGGCGGCGGCATGCCGTTGGGTGCTTTTATTGCGGATACTCATTTAATGAATGCATTGACTGAAGATCCTATACTTGGACATATTACAACTTTTGGTGGTCATCCGGTTTCATGCAAAGCAGGTAAAGCAGCCATGGAAGCCTTGTTGGAGGAGAATATGATAGCCGATGTAAAAAAGAAGGAAGAATTATTCTGTTCTTTATTAAAACATCCATCCATAAAATCTGTCCGCTCATTTGGATTATGGCTGGCAATAGAATTCGATTCGTTTGAAACAAATAAAAAAGTAATTGATAACTGTATTGAAAATGGAGTAGTGACGGATTGGTTTTTATTCGCTTCCGATTGTTTGCGTATTTCGCCACCGCTTACTATTACAGAAGATGAAATCAGGCATGCTTGTGCAGTGATTCTTTCAGCTTGTGATAAATAAAAATCAATTCTATTTGTCAATGATGACTTTATCTGAATCTTCCACTTCCACGATCATTTCAATTTCCACAGCCATCCCATTGGGTAATGAAATCATACCAACAGCCGAACGGGCATGCCTTCCTTTTTCTCCAAAAACTTCAACCATCAGGTCAGAAAAGCCATTCATCACTTTGGGTTGGTCTTTAAAGTCGTCTTTGCAATTGACCATGCCTAAAACCTTTACAATCCGCTTCACTTTATTCAGGTCTCCTAATTCTGCTTTTAATACAGCCAATAAATGGAGACCTGTTAAACGGGCAGCTTGAGCTCCTTCTTCAATAGAAAGGTCGCTGCCCACTTTTCCTGTAATGTAGCTGCCATCTGCTTTTGATGGTCCTTTGCCGGCAAGAAAAAGTAAATTTCCCACCCGCACCACATGCACATAATTGGCAATTGGTTTTGAAACCTGCGGAAGAATAATTCCTTTTTCAATCAATTTCTTTTCTGCATCCTGTGCAAAGATTGAAATTGAAAAAATAAGTAAGAAAAGAAAAATGCAAAGCTTTTTCATAATTTAAAAAATTGAACTTCAATTTTGCATTTGCAGAAAATTTGAAGTGATTTATAATAAACTAAAAATCATTGCTGCTAAAAGTCCTCCAATTACAGGTCCCACAACCGGAATCCATGAATAAGCCCAATCGCTGTCTCTTTTTCCCGAAACGGGTAAAATAAAATGAGCAATTCTTGGGCCAAGATCACGGGCAGGATTGATAGCATAACCAGTAGGCCCACCCAATGATAAGCCTATACCTAAAACTAAAAGACCAACAGGCAAAGCATCTAAAGATCCTAAAGAAGAAACCGAGGGACTTAATGTTAAGGCCCCAAATACCAATACAAAAGTTCCAATAATTTCTGTAATCATATTGTGCCCCGTGCTGCGAATAGCCGGGGCATTGCAGAAAACTGCCAATTTCAAATCCTTATCTTCTGTAGCTGCAAAATGTTGTTTATAAGCCAGCCAAACTATGATAGCACCGGTGATGGCACCGGCAAATTGAGCAGAAATATATGTAAACAGTAAGGATGAATCGAAATTGCTAAAAGCAGTCAACGCAATTGTCACAGCTGGATTTAAGTGGCCACCCCCACCCAGTTTTGTTGAAGCATATACGCCAATAAAAACAGCCATGGCCCAGCCAAAAGTAATTACAATCCAACCACTGTTTTGGCCTTTTGTTTTGTTTAAAACAACATTGGCAACAACACCGTTCCCAAGAACAATCAATAAAGCTGTTCCAATAAATTCACCAATAAAAGGAGACATAGCTATTTGTTTTAAGTTTTCGTTTAGTTGTTTGAAAGAGGAAGATAATTCTTCGCTATTAAATTAAATTGTTTTACCTGGTTAATTATCCAGGATTCTTCCAATTGTTTTTCCTGTGCAATAATGCGGGCAATTTTTTCAGATGTTTCCATGGAGGCTTTTGCATTTAGGAATAAAGACCTTGTTCTTCTGGATAAAGCATCTTCAACAGTCATACACATTTCGTTACGTACCGACCAGACAATTTCTGCAACAGTATAAGATAAATCGGGATGTATTTTTTCTGACATCGACGGGTCTTCTTTCATGATTGATCGGATCGCTTCCTCATCGGTGCCATAAAAATATAATGGGTTGTCGTAATCAACAGAATCCGTCCAGCCGTGAATTTTCAGCTCCTTTGTTACGCAGGGTTTTTCGAAATTTAATTTTTCAGAAACAAAGTTGATAAGGTCCTCAGCCATTTTTCGATAGGTGGTCCATTTGCCACCGGTGATGGTTAACAGTCCCGATGCTGATTCAGTTATTTGATGTTCTCTGGATAGTGTCGCTGTAACTTTCGAATTCCCTTTTACCAAGGGCCTTAGTCCGGCAAAAACACTTAACACATCATCACGGGTTGGGTCTTTTGATAAGTATCTTCCAATATGTTTTAGTATATAATCTATTTCTTCATCCTGGGCAATGGGTTCACTGGATGGTTGATCTACGGGTGTATCAGTTGTTCCCAGAATTATTTTTCCATGCCAGGGCACTGCAAACAATACCCGGCCATCATCTGTATGTGGAATCATGATTGCTGTATCACCGGGTAAAAAAGATTTATCAATAACCAGGTGCACACCCTGGCTCGGAGCAATGATGGATTCATTTGTCGAATCATCCATTTTTAAGACAGCATCTGTAAAAACGCCCGTGGCATTGATAACTATCCGTGCAGAAATAGGGTATGTTTTTTCATGAATGGAATCATGAACAATTACCC
>JAYWCV010000287.1:0-9680 GCA_043780275.1 Chitinophagaceae bacterium | reverse complement strand
TAAATACATTCATCTTAAAAAACCTGATCGAAAAATTAATCATTATGAATAAAATCACAATTGCCGATCTCATAAAAAATCGCATGCAGGAATTGAAGTTGACCAAGCATATGATTGTAGACAGGATGGGGCATACAAATAAGAACAGGGGTCTTAACAAGCTCGATTCGATAATGAAGGGATTAATCCCGCAAGGCGATCAGCCAATAAGGCTTGCCCGGGCGATTGAAGTGGAAATTGAAGAAATATACCGGGCGATGGCAGAAACGCAAAGGCTGATTGATATTGAAATCGCTGAAAGGAAAAGGATGGAGGTGGAGCTGGCACGCAAGAACTTTGTACCCTATCTCTGTGCCATGTGCGAAAAAAGGGTTCCGAGTCAAATCTGGCCTCTTGCTTTCATTGGTGACCTTAGAAAAGTTAGCCTGGGTAAAGAGTTCGCTGCTCTCTCATACCCTGAGCAGTTGAAAACTGTTAAGATAACGATTGTGGCTCATTATGAACGTTTTAAGGATCAGGTTCCTTATTTTGGGAAGATACTACACTATTCAGTAAAACGGGATTTTGATGATGCAACGGAAGATACCCTGCTTTTTGACACTGAGGGAAACCTGATTACCGAACCTGCAGAAGACATGCAAAGGATTCCAGGTATTTTCACCGGACTCAGATTGAAGAATGGGAAAAGAATAGATGAACTGATTAATCCCGGGAAAAATAGATAACTTCTTTTCATTTGCTCTTGAAGAATTCCGGCAGCTGTTGAAAAAATATAAATTCATAAATGCCCCTGAAGCTTAAAAATAAAAACATGAGATCACTGATCATTCACCCTGAAGACGAGTCAACCGATTTTTTGAAAGATATATATTCTGGCCTGCCCGACACGACCATCATAACCGGAGGTCTTAAAAAAGACGAGGTTCATCAGCTAATCCGGGAGCACGACCGGATCTTCATGCTTGGCCATGGCTTTCCGGACGGGTTGTTTTCTGTCGGACAGTTCCCGGGGGCAGGAAGCCTGATCATTGACCGGAATACGGCTCCCCTTTTACAGGACAAGGAGAACATCTGTATCTGGTGCTATGCCGACGAGTTTGTTAACCGGTATCAGTTGAATGGTTTCTATACAGGCATGTTCATTTCGGAAGTTGGTGAAGCAGGCTATTACGGAATTCCTACAAACCAACAGGAGATTAATTACTCAAATAAACTTTTTGCCGCAATAGTAAAAAAGAACCTTGATAATGAGGAAATGCTGAAAAAGGTAAAATCAGAATACTATCACTCCGGTAGCAAAGTGATTCTGTTTAACAGGAGGAGGTTGTATCATTATGAAGAAAGAAGAGTAAGTGGAGCTGATGAATTTCGGGAAAACCTGAAGAAGGCATCGTAAACCAGATTTTGACATTGTAGTGTCGAAATATGTGGTGGTTCAATAGTTGAATTTCAAACTTCTGTTATATATTGTGTAACACTATTTTATACGTCTTAACCTTAACTACTTTTTATGAATTCATTATTAAAACTTAACTCATCTCCCCCCTTCTTTGTTTTTTTAAAACAAAAGCATAAGTAATCTCAATTTTCCGAAATCAATTTTTAGCCGGGGATGTATTCCTAACATAGCAGGTAACGGTTTGCGTGTAGGCGATGTTGCCTTGTGTTGCGCCTGCGGCAAGGCTATATTGCTTACACGCTGTTACAGGCTGGTTTATAAGTTCATTAAGTTTAAGTTGCTGATTAATGTTACTGCCTCATTTTTAATAATATTATCCCAATTAACCTCTACTTCAATTCTATCCTGTGCGTTTAAAATTAATGGATTAAATGTAGCAACATCATAAAGATTTTTGTCATAAAATTTTAACCAAATTACTAAATTAGATGAGATTGCTTTTTTTCTAAAACGTTGAAAATTGCTTGTTCCAGAAGCTTTTACTTCAATTTTAGTTTCTTTATTGATACCATACATTAAATCATAAGTTCGGTGATTGCCTTCATATAATAACTTAGAATTGATTTGACTTGTGCCAACTAAATTTGGATTATTTAATAAATGAAAGTATGCTATTGAATGAGATAAATTTACGGGTATTTGAATTTGTTTTATAAGCATATTTTCGGGATGTCCATTATTGTTTTCTTTTATTAAATGAACAACAAATATGTATCTATTATATAAATTTAGAATACTTTCCTTGTTTAATATAGCCATTACTCTATAATATTTCGAAGTGAATAGATCCAGACAGCAAATGATACTTTTGCAAAAAAAGTATTTATTTCAATATCATTCATTAGTTTAAAATGGTTTAAATCGTACCCCATTTTTTCTAAACTAAACTGATTATTTTTTGTGATTTTATTAGTTAGTTTATAAGTTTCAATAATTTCTTTTTCTGCAGAATAAAGACCTTCTATGATTTCTTCAAAATGATCCGTTTTGTAATAATAGTTAGACAATGTTTTGGGTATGATATTGTTAAAATGATTTCTTGCCCAAATTTTATATGGGTCTGATTGTTCATGTTTTCTTTGGTTGAAAAAATAATTCAAAACAAAATCAAAGTTTGTGGTTATGTATGATACTTTCTTAGGCTTAAAAACATAATCATTAAACCAATTATTGTCAAATTCCCAATTATTCCATCTTGTCAATTCGATTTTATCGCAGAATACAGTATCACCTACAATGCCATTAAACAAGTAATTAACTTTTTCCTCAGCACATTTTTTTGCAATAACTTGTTTTTGATTAAAAAACAGTGATTTCTTTGTTGGTAGTGGGTGTGGAGGGCATTCTAAAAGCCTTGAGAACGGCAAGGCATCCTTTGAGTCTATTAAACAACTTTTATACTTACTCGCATAATGATCTTGAATAAACTTTTCGGTTCTAAATTCATAATTATTAGAAATAAGTCCGATAAGTGTAAGATCCAATTCACAGAGGTTTAATAACTCAATAATTATACTTGAATCCAATCCACCACTTAGTTCTATGGCTACTTTTTTGCCTTTCAAATATTTTGTTTTTGATTTAACTGTATTAATAAAATTATCTATATTAATTGAATTAGACCTTAACGGTAAATTTGGGATATCTAAAAGATTAAACCTTTTTCCATTGTATTCCCATTTTGAATACGGTGGTATCGGGTGAATGTTTTTGATAACCTCATGATAAGTATCTGGACGTTCAACCCCAAGGCTTAAGTTGTAAATATGACTTGCTAAGCTTGAGCTAGAAATTACTTCTAAATTCAAAAAATCAAATCCATTTTTGATTATTTTTGAATCAAAAGAGTTAAAATATTCGTAAGAATTAGTAAAATTATTAATTTCCATGTAATTAATAATATAGCGCCAATAGTGGCCTGTACATTATCCAATTTCGATCTAAGCGGTCCGGTTGAATTCCATTTTCTATTATCCAAGCATGCATTTTTCCAGAAGGAAATGAGGCTCCAATAAATAATACGCCATTATTTTTAAAAGATTTTGAAGTTTTCATTACTAAAAGAGATCGTTGTAAACATAATTCGTTTTTAAAATCTATCTGTTTATCCATTATTGAAATTGTGTCAAATGCTTCAACAGAATTATTAAAAAGTACCCTTGTACAAACGGCATATTTTCGAGATAGAAAAAAATGTTTATTGCCAAGTTTCAATAATGAATTGTGAAATTGGCTAGCCTTTTTAAAATTGATTTCATCATATTGACTAGAAGAATCTTCTGGGTTCAATGCTTCAAATGAAAATGGGTTATCTACAGCATTTATTGCCGTTTTTAATTTCTCTGCAAGGCATTTCTTTCGAAAAATATTATTACCAATTTTATACAATTTACCGTTAAATGGTGAAATGTAGAAGGTATGTTCTTTATTTTGATATGGCAAAATAGTTGTTTTCATAATGGAAAAATTAGGGCATGGGATTTCCCACGCCCATGAATTTTTAAACAGACTCTATTGGTAATACCCGCCACCGTGGTCGTGTTTCCCTTGAAGTCTGTTACCCTTGATTTCAGTAGAATTAGAGATAATCTGTTTTCTACAAAACCATAATTTAATTGTTTGTAACATAACAATTTAGTTTATTGTAATGGATGCTATTTAAAAGGGAAGCGACCTTACCCTATTTCTTAATGTTCATGCTTGCCTGAGGGACTATAGGAACAACTTCCGTATGAGGTAGAGCCACAATAACAGCACTTACCCTGTCCTGGTTCATGTTTATGTTTGCCAGATGGGCTATATGAACAGCTACCGAAAGAGGATGAACCACAATAAGTACATTTGCTGCCAATATTGGAATGTTCGTGTTTACCATGGGGGCTGTAGGAGCAACTTCCAAAGCTGCTACTTCCACAAAATTTACATTTACTCATTATTATTGTTTTTGAAGTTTCTTTTGAAATCATTAAATGAACTTGTAACAAATACCGAAATTGAATCTCTTAAATTATCTGAGCCTTCAGGGTAATTTATAGTAAGTCCATCGCTTTTATATTCAGGTCGTAAAATGTGATTTTCAAGCATGAATATTACTTTATTTAGGCTTGCAGTAAACAAATCTTCGAATCGATCATTCCAAGAATTATTAAATTCTTTTTTTAAAACAATCTCCAATAAGCTTAAAGCTAATAAAGAAAAATTTTCCGCCTTTTGTTTTTCTAGTTCGTTCATTTTATTTCTATGTTTTGTTTAAACTTGCTTGTAACTTGTTTATATAGGAATGTTTTTAGCTAAAACCTTCCTATATCTACCCAAAATTGGTTTGTTTTAGGAAGGTTTCTATTTTCAAACATACCTATTATTTTTGTAACTATTCAGTACCCTAAAAATAGCTTGATTTATTCGATTTCAAAAAAACAGGTAGGGTTATCCCCATTTATTTTAGTGTTTTTTAAAATTCAGCTTTTTGACCTCTTTTAACACATTGGGAAGTAGTTTAGGTCGTTTAGGCCGGTGAATTATTGCAGCATTTATTGTTGCTCCTTGAATTTCTAATTTACATTGATTAAACCCAATTTATCTGACATTTGACCTGCTACCATATTCTATTTATGTTTATTGTCAGGTCAAAGGATAATAGATTTCAAATTCCATATTTCCCCTCTCCCGGTAAAATATCAATTCATCTGTATTAATGATTATTTCGGAGCCAATTACATTAACAACTCCATCCTTATGTGTTGTTGGCTGCATCAATTGAATTAACAGATTGCGATAGGGCAAAACACTGCCGATGATAAAAAATATCCCATATGCTGCACCATCAGAGAGTAATGCTTTTAGTTTAGTGTTGGTTGCCTTATTCAGTTTGGGCACTATTTGCCAGATGTTATCAATAAATATTAAAAACGGAGGAAATGATTTCACTTTTTGAGTCTTTCTTTTTGATAATAAATTGTACGGAGCCGTAAGTAATCTATTCCTGTTTTTTAAGGAACCGTTTGCCGGGTTATCCGTTATATAGGTTTCAAAGTATATCTCCGGAGGAAGTACAAACAAATTTGCTTCCTTGCAAACAACCAGGCATTTTTTTACGCTTTGCTTATTTTGATCTGCCATTTGAAAAAAGACAGTTTTGATCTGATACTCGTTCACATACGACACGAATAAATGTTCATCTGTAAGAACCTCTTTAGTCACCAGGGATCCATCACTTTTATATCCAATTATCAGATCCAATTAGCTTAAATAAAAAATTAGAAAGCAGTATTATTCTCCAACCTCATCAACCCCTCCACCAGCATCACCATCGCCATCGTATCCAGTTCGCAATAGCGCAGCAATGCATCCTTCAGGGCTGCCCGCTGATCATCCGGAATATTGGTGAACTGTAAATAGTTATATGCTGTCAGCGCAGCCCCGCCATCAGCCACATCATCAAAATCACCAATTACGCAATCTAATTCTTCCATGGCCCATTCATCAAAAATCTTAGGCAGGGTTTTATAAGGGTCGTTATTATTTTCAGGATCAATCCATTGGTGGTCATCAAAGTTGAGACTCTTTATTTCCAGTCCCTTACCATAAATTCCCTTTCTACCATATTTATTCCGCAGATAATCGCTGTCTTTAATGATGGCAGGCAAGATGAATTTCAAACCTGCTTTTCCATTGGCAGATGGCGGATAATAATACCGCACCACCAGATCATAGAGGTCGACCATATTACGTTTTCCAAAAGTGTAATTTTTCCCATCCGGTTTATGACGGGTAATATTGTCGATGAATTGAAGTAACTCATTCTTTTCTGCTTCCGGTAAATTACCCAATCCATTTTCCAGCTCCCGGTAAATCATCCGCAGGTAGCTGTTTTCGTGGTTATGGTAACGGAATATGGTTCCTTCTTCTTTCAAGAGACTTTCCTTCAAAGCTTTTATAAAATGCAGGTTGGGATATTCCCCTTTTACAAAATGAATAAACTCATTGCGGTGTTCAACCCTGCCGTCCTTATGCATCACATGGTGAGAAAACTGAAAGGCACTACCCTGATAGGGGGTCGTATCTTTATAAAAAGGCAAGGCAACGGTAGAGGTTTCAAAGTCGATCATGTGCAGGGGCCAGACCCATCCTTCCACTTCAGCATCAAAACCTGCTTTGTCAAAATAATAACCGGTATTCTTTGCCTTCGTTTTACGGATCTGCATCAGCCTTCTTTCTTCCCGGGTTAATCCTGCTTTTTCATCGGTTGCTTTCTTAGTTGATTTTGATATGATGGATTCTTCCGGTATGTTTTCTAAAAGAAAAATACCATCCTGTATCTGATTGTTTGTTCTTCCCTGCCATAAGGAAAATGCCAATGGTTTTGCCAACAACTCATCGCTGTATCCGGTATGGTTTTTCCAGCATTCCTTCAATCCGCTTTTTTTATCATCGTCTTTACCCGGTTTCACCTGGTATGTACAGTCCCTGCATGCAGCCGATATTGGAGCAAATATCCTGGTATCATTTTCATAAGTATCCGAACAAAGCATTACATAGTCTTCAAAACTCAGTTCATTGCCATAAGTAGTAGGCATTTTATAGTCATGCCATATTTTTTCTACCAAGTCATCCAGGTTAATAACAGTCAGCACCGGTTCACCCAGATCTGCTTTTGTTAATCCTTCTTTTATTTTAACTCTTGTCCGGCCTTCATTTTTTTCAATCTGAAAAAGCTGGTTAAGTCCATCAATGCTTGCTTTGGCAGATTTATCTGCCAGCACCAGATGTGCCCTTACAATAGAATACGGAAATGCTTTTGTAATCACATATTTCTGAAAAGCAAGATCATATAAATATGGTGCCCACTTGCTGCCTATTGATTCTGTGGGCTTCCCTTTATAAGAAAGAAATGAATCTGTATTATCCACTTCATCGCCATCAAATGATTTGGCCTTTACTTCATACAGATCAATCCTGTTACCCTCCTTAACAATTACATCCGCCCGGATGATCAGGTTTTCATATTTAAAAGCAGCTTCTGCCAACACCACTTTGCCAGGCACACCAAATTTTTCAGCCGTAATCAATAAAGCTTCATCCGTATTCAATGTTTCCACCGTAATATCATCCCCTACCGGATCATCACAAAACATATACTTTGCCAGTTCACCTACCTGAAAGCCTCCCTCAGCCAAAGCTTTCAAAAAAGGATCATCCAGAGATTGGTTGGCATACTCGTTTTTTTTACCGGTATAATACAGCTTGGTAATGCAGTCAAGGCCTTCCTTGAAACGTGATTTGGAGAGGTAGCGGGGCATGGTTGGGGTAGTTTAATGGTTAAGAGGTTAAGTTTTATTTGTCAATCTTTGTAAAGAGGAATGTCATTGAAACTATCTGTCATGTTATTGTTTTCCATGACTATCCCTTTCCCCTCCGCCTCTTGTGAGAGTTTTTTGTTTTCTTTTTCCAATTCAGCGATTGGAATTGATTTCGCCCTTTTTTCCATTGGAGGATTTAGTTTTTCAGCTTTTTCGAATTCCATTACACTTTCCAGAATATCGGCAGGTAGGTCCGATTCACATTTATAAGCCAATTCAATGAATTGTTTTGCAAAGAAACCATCCACCTGTATTCTTCTTTTCGAGAGATGTGCAAAGCGGCCCAGGACACGACAAATATTTTCTCTGTCCTCCGGACTCAGTTGCTCCGCAAATTCATAATCCTCTATTTTCTGTAAACTCAATATAACCGGTTCCAATGCATCCGCCGAAATGATGTACACATCATGGTCACCATGCCGGTAAACAAAGGTTGAAAGATAGTCGAGCGTATTAGAAGGCACTACAAAAAAAATATCTGTTTTTACATCATCCTGCTTTGCATATTTTTTGGCTTTCTCTGCCTGATCTTTTAAATAAATGGGGAAATTTAACAAAGATTCGCCTCCAGGACTTTTTGCATCAAACACAATAAATTCATCGCAGATTTGCAAAGTATTATCCGGATTACCCTTGAATGACACATTCTCAACATATTGAATAGTATGCTTCTGGCAAATTGATTTAACAAGGGACTTAACATTGATCTCATGCTTTCCCCATGTCTCTTTTAAATTTTTGATCCTTTCAATTTCAATTGAATTCCGTTCATCCACTTCCCTGCTTCTTTCAGTTTGTATTTGTCCCTGCAATTTCCCCAAAGTGGCAAGGGAATTGGAGTGCTCCTGTTTCCGAAACTCTTCATCCTTGCTTAGTTGTGTATTTTGTTTTTTCAAATCAGCCAGTTCCGATTGCTGATTTTGAACATCCTTTCTCAATCCGGCTAATTCAAGTTCCAGTTCATTTTTCCTATTCGTCAATTCAGAAATTGTTTGTGTCATGGTTGCTGTATCTGCAACAAATTTTTTATTCTCGGTCTGCAATTGACTGTTTGTCATTGCCAATAAACTATTTTCTGAGTTGAGTTCATGTATCTGGGTTTCATGGCTTTTAATTTTATCTTCTTTCTGTTCCAGATCTTTATTAAGACCTAAAATGATCCCTTCATTTTTCGTAATGGAATCTTTTAAAAACTCATTGCCAGTGATGAGTTTTTGCAAGTCAGTTACTGCATCTATCAGTTCAATCCTGATTTTATTCCATCCAAATATCCGTTCCCAAAAACCGATACTCTTAATTCTTTCAATAAACCTTTTAAGATTGTCGAGATTATTATCCATATAAACTATTTTATTATTGCGAATTATTTCAACAAATGAAATATTATTGCCTTTTGAAACTTTTTCTTATTTAACAGAATTCAAGTTCCATAAGTAAATATTTAATCAGGAATTTTGTTCCAGAAAATTTGCTGCTTAATCAGAATCAGAGACCGGAATGGTCGGTTAATCGTTCAATATAAACTACCTGTACTCTTTGGATTCATTTCGATCAGGTATAAATGTGAATTTACTTAAAAAACAATCATGTTATTCAATCTGAACCGTGTATTTTTCGAATTATGCTATTGTTTTTTATAAAGACCTTCCGATACCCCTGAGTCAAACATGCCAAAACCAACCTATTTTTGTAAAAATTAAATTTGTTGAAAAAAAATATTCCGGAACTAAAATTATCTGTCACAATTAAAAATTCATTCGTGACTTTGCTGACAGTGTTGTTTTTCACATCTTGCACAACACTTGATCTGTTTGAAAAAAACGTGGCTATACCCCAGCATAAATGGAGCAGCAGCTATAAAC
>JAYWCV010000286.1:0-4190 GCA_043780275.1 Chitinophagaceae bacterium | reverse complement strand
ATCCTTAAAAACCGCCGGAGTAGTTACTTCTGTAATGGGTTGCTGATCGAGGTATTTTTTGCAACCACTGAAAACCAACAATATGCAAAATGCTGTTATTGTTGTAAATAAATGTTTCGTATTCATATCGTGATTTTTAAATAGTATAAATTAAAATGTTGCATTTACTCCAAAAATAAAACTGCGGCTTTTTGGATATGCTGAGTAATCAAGTCCTGGTGTTAAAGGGTTACTTCTTACACTTACTTCAGGGTCATAGCCGGAATAGCTTGTCAATACCGCCAGGTTATTACCTGTAAGATAAAAACGAAGTTTACTGATATGTGAAGCAAGGAAATTTTTAACCGGCAGGTTGTACCCGATGGTCAAATTGTTGATACGTAAAAACGATCCATCTTCTATTGCCCATGAATGCGGAATGAATGCTGCAGCACCGGTACCCCTTGCCGGTTGCCAGATTGTAGCATTTGCATTTAATGCCGTCAACAGACTAGGTTCAATACCAATAATCTGGTTGGTAGCGGTTAAATATTGTGCAGTTTGACCGGTTGGGGTTACCACTTTCCAACGATTTTCCATCAGGGCTAGCAGGTTGGAATTGGGGGTAAATCCATTAGCAAATTCAATTTTATTGGCATTGTAAATATCATTGCCATAAGAGAAGTTTACAAACAAACTTAAGTCCCAGTTTTTATATGTAAACTGCTGATTTAAGCCTCCTGTAAATTTGGGTGTTGGATTACCAATGATTTTCCGGTCATTATTAATATCGATTACACCATCTCCATTCAAATCTTTGAATTTAAGTGCGCCTGGCTGAATTAAACCAAGAGCTGTTCCATAAGTAGGTACTCCCGCTTTTAAAGTATAAACGCCATATCCACCGGTACCAGGTGCGTAATTGAAATCGGCTACCTTATAAAAACCATCTGTAACCAATCCCCACATGGAACCTACCGGATCTCCAATTCTTGTGATGTAATCAGTTGGTTGTCCATTTACACCCCAACTGGCTGCAGGAAAAAAGAACGGCTGATTGACACCCAGCGCAACTACATTGTTTTTATTAGAAGAAATATTGAAATTGGCATTCCAGCTAAAGTCTGTTTTTCTAACCAATTGTGCATTTAATTGTAATTCTATCCCTTTATTGGAAGTTTTGCCGATATTCTGTAATTGTGATGTATAACCGTATGTGGAAGCTGTTGGAACATTCAATAAAAGATCATTTGAGCTATTGTCATAAATATCCAAGCTGAATCCAACCCTGTTTTTAAATAAACTTACATCAACACCAAAATTACGGCTCACCGTTGATTCCCATTGCAGGTTGGGGTTGGTAAGACTTGTTGGATAATATCCGTTTATAGATTGATTATTGATACCATAATAATATCGACCATCATTACTAAAAGTGGTTAAGAATAAATAATCATTGATCCGGTTATTGCCCACTTCTCCATATCCAGCCCTGAATTTAAGATCACTGATGAAGTTCACATTCTGCATGAATTTCTCTTTCTTTACTTGCCATGCTACAGAAGCTGCAGGAAAGTATCCCCATTGTTTTCCAGGAGCAAATTTCGAAGCCCCATCCGATCTCATATTGAATGAAAAAAGATATTTTTCACGAAAGGAGTAATTGACCCTGCCAAAGAAAGACAAGTTAGTGTACCTCGTTTTCCCAATTCTAGGGTAACCATTGAATGCGGTAGCAAGTGAAGTATTTTTAAACGCTTGGTTGTAGGTAGTGAATTGCGGATAATTTCTAAAAAGACTGGAAGAGTTATCAGTTCTGAAATCATAGGTTTCTTGTCCAACCAAAATGCTTAAATCATGTTTCTTCTTATATCCTTTTATTGTGTAGGTCAAGACATTGGAATTGGTGTATATTTTTCTGATTGAAGTATCTAGTCCAACGATGGGTAATTTGCCTCCCTGTATTACCGAATATGGTGTAACAGAATCACTGAACTGTCGATCGGTTATGTTAGTAATGTCATATCCGAAAGTTGATTTGAAAACCAGGTTTTTGGTAATGTTATAAGATGCATTTGCCGTGAAATTGAATACATCATTGGTTTTATTTCTATACTCGGCATTGGCCAACATGATGGGGTTTATCAAGATCAATCCATTTCCAACATTGGGGTCGGCAAATGGATCCGCGTCATCAATATCCTGACCTGCCGACAAAAATGGTCTGTACTTAACGGAGTTGCGCAACCTGTTATAGGATGTTCCTTGTTGAGAGGAAACACCCGCTCCATACACGTTTTGAATAGTGTATCTGGTACTGACCCCGGCTTTTAACTTTTTAGTTATTTTATAATCTCCTTTAAAGTTAAGCAGGTGACGTTTAAAGCTGGAATTGAGTACAACGGCTTTGTCATTATTATATGTATATCCAAAATTGTAGGTGATTTTTTTGTTGCCACCTGAAGCTGACACATTATGGGTGGTTTGTATCCCGGTATTTCCAAAGACTTCCTCTTGCCAGTTTATCGGAGTAGAATTTTTGTACACATTCAAAGTATCCCAGGTTGACCCGAAATTATTGACAAAAGAAACGCTGTCTGTATTGCTTCCTCTGGAACGTTCAGATTGGTAAACAATATAATCGTAAGGAGACAATACGTCCAATGTTTTTGGCAGATATTTTACACCAACAAAGCCATTGTAGCTAACTACCAGCTTGCCGGGTTTACCTGTTTTAGTTGTAATCACGATAACACCATTGGCACCCCTAGCTCCATATATTGCCGTGGCAGCGGCATCTTTTAAAACATCTATGGATTGAATATTTTGCGGAGAAATGGCATTGAGCCCGTTTTCTACCTGTACACCATCTATAATGTATAGGGGCGAGTTATCACCGGTAATAGACATGCCACCCCTAACCCTGATAGTAATCTGTGCATCGGGAGAACCTTCAGACGTTGTAGCTGTAACTCCTGCCAATCTTCCATTCAGTGCTTCGGCAGCAGAGTTAATCGGAATATCTTTTAGGTCTTTAGCACCAACAGATGAAACAGAAGCCAACAGATCTTTTCTGTTTACTGTCTGATAACCTATTACCACAACATCATCAAGGGCTTTTACTTCTTCAAGTATTTCAACTTCTAAACTAGACTTGCCGCTTACAGAGATTTCCTGCCGGATAAAAGAACTGCCGGAAAAAACCAATACAGCATTTTGAGCTACTGAGATTTTAAATTCTCCATTGGAATTTGTAACGGTTGCGTTTCTAGTTCCTTTTTCCGTAATGGTTACACCTGAAGCAGCTTGTTTACTGTCAGCCGAAGTAACGGTTCCGGTAACTTGCTTTGCCTGTGCAAAAATTTGATTCGAAGTAGATAGACCTGCCAGCATTAAAAAACACAATGTAAATGCTTTAAGAATTTTGATCATAATAGAATTTTTGATGATTTCACTTTTAATAGTTCATTAAATGATTGTTTTTATCTTGTGAAAAGGAATCGGAAAATCACCGATAAATTCAACACCGTTTATAACAATCGAAAGCCATTTTTAGTTCCAATTTTTTAAATAAAAATTTATTTAAAAGCCTTAGGAGTTTTATTCATAACAGAAATTTATTATCCTTAGCCATAACAAGTCTACACTTATCTATTTGTTTTAAACAAAATTTTGATGACTTTATTTACGCAAACGTTCCCGTTAAATCAGTCAATCTGAACATGACCTTTTAAGTTTAAACTTCGGATAAGACAATTTATATTTTAGAGGTTGATTTCTTATTAAGTGTTTAGAAGTCATTGAATTCGCTAACTTTAATATTGAAAAAAAGGAAATAGTCCATTATGAAATTTGAAGCTGTTACTATAAAGGATATTGCCAAAGCATTGGGACTTTCAACTTCTACCGTTTCCAGAGCTTTAAGAGATAGTTATGAAATTAGCCAGGAAACTAAAAAATTGGTTTTGGAATATGCTGAAAAGATAAATTATCAGCCCAACCCCATCGCATTGAGTTTAAAAGAAAGGAAAAGTCGTTCAATAGGTGTTATTGTATGTGAGATAGCAAACAGTTATTTCTCCCAGGTAATTAACGGGATTGAATCGATTGCTTATGATAATGGATATAATGTAATTATTTCTCAAAGCCGTGAGTCGCTGGATCGGGAGATGATGAATCTACAATACCTGACTTCAAGATCAGTAGATGGA
>JAYWCV010000285.1:0-2395 GCA_043780275.1 Chitinophagaceae bacterium | reverse complement strand
GCAAAGAATATCGAGGAAGCAAAAAACTATATTGATAAACTGGAAGCTTATGCTGCAAAAGAAAGTTTTGGTCCCTGGCGAAATGAGCTCATGTTTATTGCTGATGATGAGGACCAGAATCTTCATTTACAGGATGCTGAAATTATTACACAAACTGCTTCGGTTACCAATCCATTATTCAATACACAAAAAGTTTACCTGGATGCATTCAAACAAGAAAGTGGTTCAGCCGGAGGCAGGTATCCTGCAGCCAATGCAGTGGTGAATAATGGAATTTATAGCGGCACATTAATCTGGAATTACAATGGACATGGTGGCCCTTTTCGATTAGCGGAGGAAGTGATTTTAGATCAGGAAATAATCAGCAAATGGAACAACCCGAACAGGCTCCCGTTGTTTATAACAGCTACCTGTGATTTTGCACCATATGATAATCCTACCGTAAAATCAATCGGTGAAGATCTTTTACTGAGGCCAAAAACAGGAGGCATTGCTTTAATGACAACAACCCGGGTGGTGTTTGCTTTCAGCAATCGGATTATGAATGATAATTATCTTAAAACGGCACTGCAAAAAGATGCATCGGGTAATTATAAATCCCTGGGTAAAGCCTTGCAGGATGCTAAGAATTTTACGTACCAAAATTCTGGTGATATCATCAATAACCGAAAGTTTACTTTATTGGGAGACCCTGCGTTGACTTTGGCATTTCCGAAAATGAACGTGGCAGTTGAAAAGTTAAATGGCCAGTCGGTAACAGCAATCAAAGACACATTAAAATCATCCGATAAAGTGATTATTGATGGATCAATAAAAGATCCGTCAGGGAATGTAGTATCAAATTTTAATGGAACTGTTTATGGAACGGTATATGATAAATTGCAAAGTATTTCAACGTTAGGGAATGATCCGGGAAGTCAGCCCGTTAGTTTTCCGGTACAGAACAGTGTTCTTTTTAAAGGAAAATCTACCGCAGTAAATGGCCTGTTTACCATGACTTTCAAAATGCCGGCAGATATTAATTTCCAGTTTGGCAATGGAAAAATGAGCTGGTATGCTGACAATGAAACGCTTGATGCAAACGGGTTGTTTACGGATTTTATAGTTGGTGGTTCAGGAACCAATAGCAGTTTAGATAAAGAAGGACCCGTCATCAAAGCCTGGTTGAACGATGAAAAATTTGTGAATGGCTCGGTTACAAATCAAAATCCGGTTTTAATTGTTCGACTTTCCGATTCATCCGGAATCAATACATCCGGCATAGCGGTCAATCACGATATTGTTGCAACATTGGATAACGACAATAAAAAATACTTTGTTTTGAATGATTTTTATGCGGGTGATTTGGATAGTTATCAAAAAGGAAAAATAAGATTTCAATTACCGCCATTAGAACCGGGGCCTCATTCTTTAAAAATAAAAGCATGGGATCTGGTTAATAACTCTACTGAACATGTATTGGAATTTGTGGTAGCAAACGATGAAAAACTGGTTATTAAAAATGTGCTCAATTATCCCAACCCATTTACAACAAATACTCAATTTTGGTTCGAACATAATAAGCTGGGACAAAATTTATTACTTACCATACAGATTTTTACAATTTCCGGCAGATTAATAAAAAGCTTTAAAAAAACAATAAATACGGCCGGAAACCGTTTTTGTGAATTAGAGTGGGATGGTAAAGATGAGTTTTCTGATAATATCGCCAAAGGCATTTATATCTATAAACTTAGTGTAAAAGATGAGCAGGGTAACCGGCAGGAAAAAATAGAAAAATTGCTCAAGTTTTAAATAATGGTATAAAAATCAATATTTTAGACGATAATTAAATTCAAGCTACACAGGTACGACATATATTAAATAATAACTAATGAGATCAATTGCGATTAAACTAACTGTCCTTTCAAGTATTATTTTAGGTTTTCAATCATCATCATCTGCCCAACAAGCTGGTAGAATAAATGTAGTTACAACAGCCGTCCCTTTTTTACGTATATCGCCAGACGCCAGAGCAGGTGGAATGGGTGATTTAGGAATCGCCACTTCAGCCGATGCCAATTCAACTTTTTGGAACCTGGCTAAAACTCCATTTAACAGTTCTAAAAGTTCATTTGCTTTTACATATACACCTTGGTTAAAAGATTTGGGATTAAACGATGTTTACCTGGCTTCAGTAGCCGGTTATACAAAAATTGATGAAATGCAGGCTGTATCTGGTTCATTGCGGTATTTCAGTTTAGGAAATATTCAGTTTACCGATAATTTAGGAAACGATCTAAATACATTCCGTCCCCGTGAACTTGGGATTGATTTTGGTTATTCCAGGAAGCTTTCAGATAAAGCAGGTGTTGGTATTGGTTTGAAATATATCTATTCAAATCTGGCCGGCGGT
>JAYWCV010000284.1:0-3437 GCA_043780275.1 Chitinophagaceae bacterium | reverse complement strand
TGGATTTTGCTTATGGCGATTATCTTGTTATTCCAAGAGGAACTATTTATCAGATTCATTTCAATACGGCAGATAATCGTTTGTTTATAGTTGAGTCTTTTAGCCCGATCCGTTTCCCAAAACGATACCAGAGCAATTACGGACAGTTACTGGAAAATTCCCCTTTTTGTGAAAGGGATATCCGGACACCACAACGTTTGATGACACATGATGAAAAAGGGGATTTTCTAATTCAGACAAAAAAGAAAGGAATACTTTATGGGTTGCATTATGCCGGTCATCCTTTTGATGTAGTAGGATGGGATGGGTGCTGTTATCCCTTTGCTTTATCCATTCATGATTTTGAACCCATAACCGGACGGGTGCATCAGCCACCACCGGTACACCAGACATTTGATGCCCGGAATTTTGTGGTTTGTTCATTTGTTCCAAGACTCTACGATTACCATCCGGATGCCATTCCAGCTCCATATAATCACAGCAATATCGACAGCGATGAATTGCTGTATTATGTAGATGGTGATTTTATGAGCCGTAAACATGTCACCAGGGGAATGATCACTTTGCATCCTGCTGGGATTCCACATGGCCCACACCCGGGAGCAGTAGAAAAAAGTATCGGAGCAAAAGAAACAAAAGAACTGGCTGTGATGGTAGATACTTTTCACGCATTAAAATTGACGAAGGAAGCATTGGAAATAGAAGACCCGAACTATGTGATGAGTTGGGCCGAGTAAGAACATTATATTATCAGTCCCTTTTCATTTGAATTAAAAATTCAAATACCCTTAAATAAATTTTTATGAGTAATATTTTTTTAAAATTTCTTAGAGAAAGAAAAAAATTATTAATTTGCATTCTTTTATTTTCAATGGCAACTGGTGCTGTTGTTAATCTAATAAAACCAGAAGAAAATACTTTAAATTTTATTCTTTTCTATATAGTTTCTCCTTTGCTTTTTAGTGTATTCTTTACATCAATTGAAAACTACATAAAGAAAAAGAGGAAGCAAAAATAATTTTGTCGATTATTCAAAAGGTTGAGTATAAAAAGTATAATTATTTTTCAATTTTTCGTTTTTTAACTCCAAGCCCCTGTTTAGAAATATTTTAGATTTCAATATTGTAGATCAAACTGTGGGAATGATATGAAACCTTAATTTAGTTACGGTTATATTGGTTTCTACTCTCTTTACAGACCAAACGTCAACGGGCAAAACAAAGGCAGTTCATTTTAAGAAAAAAAATGGAAATTGGAAAAGAAGCCGTGTTAAAATGGCGGTGGGCTGTGCCGGAAAGGTATATGATGGTGATTGTTCAAATAGTTTTCTATTCACCGAAAGGAAACCTGATAATGGTTTTAAAATGAGGAAACAACTTAAGGCTATAAAACGTACACAGGCAGATATACCAAGCAATGCAACAATTTGGAAAACAATGTCAGGAGAAATAGGAGGAACGGTTCATGCACCTGATGCTAATATTGCTGGAAATATTATTTTAACTTTTTAAAGGTGACATAGAATTAAATTTTAAGCGATAAAAGAAAGGGAATAAATCTCTTTCTTTTATCACTTAGCCTCAAGGGAATAACATTTATTTACGCTGTCAGATAAAATTAAAATCATGATATGGTTTTTATTATAAATATCCAAAAATCTTTACTTGCATTTTTTCTATTACTTACCCCAATGTTAAACTATTGTCAGATAATATCAAATGGTAAAAATGGTTTACTTAGCAATGTTTTTAGTAGCGATTCATTGGTTAAAAAAAATCATTTCGGCATAGAAATAACTGCTTCTTTACTGCCAAAAGCAAAAATAATAAAGGAAGAAGGCAACTATAAACTAAAGTCCCGTCTGCAGTCATCTTTTGATATTGGAATTAACTATCTACGTTATTTAAATGAAAGCATCTTCATTTCTACCGGTTTTCATATTGTGTTAGGCAAAAGAAATTTTTTTGCCGAAATACCAGCCAATGATATTCCTGGCAGAACTTACTTGACTGAAGATCTCTTAATTGAAGATAAAGATATATGGGGTAGCATAAGAATCCCTTTCATACTGGAAAAAAATATTAATTTAAAAGGTAAGCACATTTATTTAAAAACTGGTGTAAACCTTAGATATAGCGGCTTTATGACAGATTTAGTAATGAGTGGGGGAGGAATTATTGATTCAAATAATCAGGTCATTAGTATTTTTTCTGCTTTTTTTTCAGGAAACAATAATTATAAACCCTGGATAATTTTTTTAGCCGGGGTTTCTAAACAGGTTGTTTTGGATAACAAGAATATTTTGTTGGTGAGTATAAATGCAGACATAAGCCCTACTTATTTTTTTAAAGGGGTTTACGAAATTACAATACCTAATAAGCCGGTCACTTCAGGAACTTATAAAATAAGTGGTACTTCATTGGGCTTATCGGTACAATACATTTTTACTGGCTACAACAAACGGTTGGTGCGCAGCTATCAAAAAAGGGCTTTTTAAAACTAAACCAATTATGGAAAGCAGGTTTTTTATATTGAGTATGTTGTGTTTTGTTGTGTTGTCCTTTTTTTTTGTTGGCAGCGCTGCCGCCCAACAAAACAGTTTGAAAAGGGAAAACTTCTTGGCTGATTATGTTTTTAAGGGAAACCATATCCAGTTTAGTTTTTCAACATTATCTACAATTAAAGCACGGCTAAAGAGAGACGCCGGAGATCATCCTGTCAGCACTAAAGCGGCTCTTGGCTTATTAATCAGTTTTAAGTATCAGGTAAATTTTAATAACGGGTACAGCCTCATCACCGGTCCCGAAGCAACGCTGCTGGGGAGAAACCTGGTTACTTCTTTTGATAAAAATGATTTTTCGCCAGCACTGATAAAAGATTATGAAATAAAAGGTATCAACTCTTTTATACCAGATATGGTTCTCAGTCTGCCGGTTTTGCTGCAAAAAAGATGGTTATATGGCAGCACAAAATATTTATTTGCAGATGCAGGCATTCGTTTCAATTTTAGTACCGGGGCAGATTTTGATATTTTTTCAATATACCTTCAGAATACAAACAATAGCTTCTACAATGCCGGAGAAGTGGATGTGTATGCCAACAATGATGCAAAACCATGGGTAAGTTTCCCGGTGAATGTGGGCCATGCATGGTTGCTCAGGAATAATAACTTATTGCAATTGGGTATATGTTCCAATATTTCTTTTACTAAATATGTAAACGGTGCATACATGATTAACATTCCCGGAAAGCCTTTAACAGAAGGTAAGTACAGCTCTACAGGTTCTTATATTGGTTTGTCCATGAATTATATTTTTACTAATGCCAATTACCGCATCAGAAAAGCGATTGAGAAAATAAGGTAAACCCGGTAAGGAATTCAAATAACGGCTAATTCTTATTTTGAGGTGCTATGAGAAATAGCCAGCTACCCGAAA
>JAYWCV010000283.1:0-4786 GCA_043780275.1 Chitinophagaceae bacterium | reverse complement strand
ATTTTAAGAATGCTCCTGTTTATGTATGGAGCTGGTCAACCGGTATTTTATTTTTTTTCATTACGTTTTCTGAATCTTACTTATGGATTTTTGATTATTTCGGTGCGAACATTATCCGGGATATTACCATACAATGGAAAGCCCTGGGCTCGATGGTTGGCAGCTGGAACATGATGATATATGGCAGTGCAATGTATGTCATGGAGAAAATCAGTAAGGATAAAAAACTTTGTCAGTCTCCCATTGCATTTTTCATGTATTTCCTGGGTCTTACCAATCTCCTGTTCAACTGGGGGCACCATACCTATATCGTACCTGCTGCACCGTGGATAAAACAAGTAGCATTTATCATCAGCATGACCGAGTTGCTTATACTGGGTCATATAATTTGGAAATGGCGTAAAACCTTATCCGGTGCCGTTAAAAATTATCACAATCTGGCTTACCGTTTTTTATCATTTGCTGATGGGTGGATATTTATTAACCTGACTTTAGCCATTTTAATTTCAATACCGGCCATCAATTTTTTTACCCATGGAACGTTGATTACTGTAGCTCATGCAATGGGTGCTACCATTGGCATTAATAGCATGCTGATATTGGGTTCTGTCTTTTTCATTTTGCAGTCGGAAATGATGCCGGGTATTGAAAGACATAAAAAATGGATTGGCATAAACCTGTGTATTACAAATCTCTCACTCCTTGTATTCTGGATATCGCTTATTCTTGGCGGATTGGTAAAAATTTCAGGTAATATCCAAAACAAGTCTTTTTATGAAATCATGAATAACATGTCGACCTATTTAAAATTCATGGCAGTCAGCGGACTATTACTAACCCTTAGCTTATCCATTATCAGCTTGCTAACGGTTAAGATTCTTTGCTCAAAAAAAAGTTTTCAGAATGATTGACCTGCCAATTAATATCCTGCAAAAAACAAAAAACGATATAACCATTCAATCCTGAACGCATATATGAAATTGTGCTGATTTGAATAATAAATGAAATTCAATGATTATGAAACCCATAAGAAGAAATTTTATTCAAACATGGTAACATCTAAATCATACATCAGACATCCCACATCAGACATCAGACATCAGACATTCTACATCCCACATCCCACATCTGTTAATATTTTTTTTGTATTTAAACCTGACGAAAATCATATTTCCTATTCATTTAAATCATACTAGCAACTTTTCCATTCTGATATTTTTGATTCGAAATAAAACACAACGAATATGGATACACCTCAAACACCTGATCAATTTAAACCAACCGGAGCTATAGCATTTTTTGCTGTTTTAGTTATCCTATGCCTGATCATCTACTTTGGAATTTATTATATCATGATCTCCCGTTCTTAAACTTAAACCAACAAGTATGACTGTTTTAGACAAATCAGAAAAAAGAGTGCTTATTGCAACCTTAGTTTTGCTGGCACTTTTAATTTTTTCATTGCTATATGCCCGTGAAAAATACAACAGCGACATTCCCGAATGTATTCCTTATGACAAGATTTATGAAAATGCCAAAGTCACCAAAATTGACTCAACAACCTACCAGGTTTTTGCAGTTGCAAAAATGTGGTCTTTCGAACCGGCTGAAATTTATATCCCGGTTGGCAGTGAAGTAGACTTTTTCATCACATCAAAAGATGTCGTGCATGGTTTCCACATCCCACAGAAAAATGTAAACATGATGGCCGTGTATGGTGGAGTAACCAAAACAACGGTAAAATTCGATAAGCCCGGTGTATACGACATTATCTGTCATGAGTATTGTGGTGTTGGACACCAGAACATGCATGGAAAAGTCATTGTCAACTACACCGAAAAATAACAATCCGAAAATCAACTAATATGCAAATAAGCAAATCCTTAAAGCGACTTTTATTTCTTGAACTTGGAATTCCGATTACTCTTCTTGTACTTGGATTGTACCATGGTTTGATGCAGACAATTTATCGTGCCGGTGTATTAAATCAATCGGCATTTGCGAAACTCGACTATTACCAGGGCCTCACATTACATGGCGTTATCAATGCAGTAGTGCTTACTACTTTTTTTGCCGTTGCATTTGGTCATGCAGTCATGGCTTTTTATTTTAAAAAAGAACCCAACAAAGCCTTATCCTGGCTGAGTTTCTGGTTCATGACCATCGGAACTGTTATGGCCGCATGGGCCATGCTGGCCGGGAAAGCATCTGTACTATATACCTTCTATCCACCCTTAAAAGCACATCCATTATTTTATTTAGGTGCGGCTTTATTAATTGTTGGTTCATGGATTCCCTTTTTCGACTGGACCCGCATGTACCTGAACTGGAAAAAAATTAACCCAGAAACAAAAACACCGTTGGCTGTTCTGGGTACACTAATCAATTTCATTATCTGGTTTGTGTGTACACTTGCGGTAGCGTACGAAGTACTTGTATTATTAATACCATGGTCCATGGGTTGGACAAAAGGAATAAATGTAACCTTGGCAAGAACACTGTTTTGGTTTTTTGGCCATGCATTGGTTTATTTCTGGTTACTACCTGCATACATTATGTATTATACGGTATTACCGAAAGTAGCCGGAGGGAAATTATATTCTGATCTTGCAGGGCGAATAGTATTATTCTTATTCCTTCTGTTTTCAATACCGGTTGGTGTGCATCATCAATACGGCGATCCGGGTATAACACAGGGTGTAAAGGCCTTCCAGGGATTTCTGACATATGGAGTTGCAATCCCAAGTTTCATAACTGCATTTACCATTGCCGCATCTTTAGAATATGCCGGAAGAAAAAGAGGCTCTAAGAGTTGGTTTGGATGGATGGGCAGACTGCCTTATTTACAAGTTGATAATTATCTTTTTGCATACCTCATCTGCGGATTGATCTTATTTATTTTTGGTGGGTTGACTGGTATTGTAAATGCAAGTTATTCGTTGAACAGTGTTATTCATAATACCGCATGGGTTCCCGGACACTTTCATATGACCGTTGCCGGGCCTGTGTTTTTAGCCATTATTGGAATGGGATTATACATGATACAAAAAATGAGCGGAAAAAAAGTTTTTCTTCCAAAAGCAAATGTTATTGTTCCTTATTTATGGACCATTGGGGTACTTATTTTCTCAACTGGTTTGATGTGGGGCGGTTTAATTGGAGAACCAAGAAGAACAAATCTTGGCATGACCTATCTCAACCCATCACATGAATTATTTACTCCGGAATGGGTGCCTACAACCTTGCTGGGTTTATTGGGTGGCATCATCATGTTCGTTGCCGGCATGCTGTATGTAGTCATTTTCTTCGGTACCATGTTGTCGAAAAAAACGGAAACGGAAGCGTTGGATATTCCGGTCAGCGAATCTTATCATGATGAAAAAAGAATTCCTTTGTTTGACAAATTCAAACCCTGGTTAGTTACTATGATCATCATTTTATTGCTGGCCTATGTGCCGGCACTGATGAATATAAACAAAAACATCGGGCCAAAAGCTCCACGATTTAATATAGACAATCCGCTACCCATTGAAGATATAAAAAAATAATATTGAAGCTTGATAAACATACCAAACTCTTTGCCATATTGGTTTTTCTGATACCGGTATCGGCATTTGCTATCATTAACTGGTTGGAAAACCGTTATCAGCAATTGCCGGTATTGGGTGGAACAGAAATAGTAAATGGCATGGAAAAAGATTTTACAGTAATGGGGTTTCAATTTATTAATCAAAACAATAAACCGATTACTGAATCAAGTTGGGATGATAAAATAGTGGTTGTGGATTTCTTCTTTACACATTGTCCGTCTATTTGTCCGGCAATGACAAGCAGTATGAAACGGGTTCAGGAAAGTTTTCAAAATGATGAAAATATTCAACTTGCTTCTTTTACAGTTGACCCGGAAAGGGATAACCCGGCTCAATTAAAAGCATATGTAAAAAAGTTTTCCATACATGAAAAAAACTGGGATTTACTAACCGGTAAAAAAGAAGACCTGTACCGGTTTGCCCGTAAAGGTCTATTTCTGATTACAACGGATGGTGATGGTGGTGATGATGATTTTATACATAGCGAAAGGCTGGTATTGATTGATAAACAAAAAAGGATTCGCGGGTACTATGACGGTACCGAAGAAAAAAAAGTGAATCAACTGATTAATGATATTAAAAAATTGAAAAATGAAAACTAGATTATTCCTGTTGCTGATTGCAGTAAGTTTATTTGCAACTCAAGCTTATACTACCCCAACAATTGATGAGGGCAAAGCAATTTTTACCACCCGATGCGCAGCATGCCATAATATAAATAAAACATTGACCGGCCCTGCCCTTGCAGGTATAGACAAAAAAAGGTCGATTGACTGGATCATCAGTTTTGTAAAATCTTCTCAATCCATGGTAAAAAGTGGCGACAAGGATGCTATTGCCCTATTTGAACAATTCAATAAAATACCTATGCCCGATCATCCCGATTTTTCTGATGATCAGATAAAAAGTATCCTGGAATATATTATTTCGGAAAGCAAACCGGCTGAGAATGCAGCAGCTCCATTTGCCATACCACTTAAAATAAGACCAGACTTCAAACCATTCACAACAAGTGATTATGGTTTTTTTATTGGATTCTTAGCTGTTGTTGTTTTATTGATTATGGTTTTATTATTTGCTGTACAAGCCAAAAGTTTTCAACGCGAAATGCGTAATAAGAAGTTCTCATCTTAAGATGAGATTCGTTGGTTTTCGTTTCAATTTCGTACCCCCGATTCTTCGGGGGTACTTCTTTT
>JAYWCV010000282.1:0-12794 GCA_043780275.1 Chitinophagaceae bacterium | reverse complement strand
CCCTCGCCTTAGGCGAGGGGGCTTTCTCTATTTAAATTAAGATGAATTATAATCAATTAAAAGATATAACGAATACCAATCTGTGCACTCCAGGTACTTCCGGTACCAAAGTTTGCAACAAATGTCTTATCCATCAAGATTTGAGTAGTTGCTCCGGTTGGAGTATAAGTAGCTAACTGATATCTAACATCACCCGTGGTTGCATTTTTCGTTGCACGTAATGGATTGAGATTAGGTACAAAGTTTCTGATACCCCAGTTCTTGTTTAGTAAATTCAGGAAGTTTGTACAGTCAAAGCTTAATTGAAGTGTATTCTTCCTGTTGCCGATATTTGTAAAGATGTCTTGTAAAATTCTTGCATCCAATCTGTGATACATAGGGAATTTAGCACCATTTCTTTCAGCGACATTACCCATGTTTCTTCTTAAGTATTTATCCTGATCAATAAACTTAAAGAAAGCATCACTTTGCTGCTGCGCAGAGTAAGTAACAGCAGTAGCACCAGAACCAACAGTCAATGGAGTGAACGTAATTTCAGATGCATTTCTTGGAATGTACATCAAATCCTGGCTGTTTCCATCAAAGTTAATGTCTGCGGTATTACTGAATCCAGCAGGAGCAGTTCCTGCTGCAGCACCGTAAATATAAGAATATCTTCCCTGGATTGCTCCATCATAAAACATAGAGAATGTAGTAGCCAAATGCTTAAAGTATTCTTTTTTATAAGAAAAAGTTCCAACTAATCTATGTGGAGTTAAAAATGAAGAAGCTGCCAGTTGTAATGCATTCTGTGTTAAACTGGTTGGGTTACCTCCCCATGTTTGAGGAGCTGTTGATCCTGGATTAGCAGTTACATCTAAAGCCTCACTGAACGTGTAAGCTAAGGAAGCATAAAATCCTTTCGTGAAAGATTTAGAAACCTGAGTAGTAAATGAAAATGCGCCACCACCTTTATAATTTTCTAAAACAATTGCATTTGCATAAGCATTATAGAGTCTTCTTCCGGCAGTTGTGTTAGTTGCAAAACTAGGCCTTGAAGAACCACCTAAATTAACAACACCTGTTGGTTGAATTTCATTTGCATTACGCATTATCGTAGCATTTAAATCAATGGTGTATAAAACGTCGGTAGTAAAATTCCAGTTATTATTTAGTTTTTTCTCAAATCCAATATTTGTTCTCCAAACCTGTGGGAATCTGTAATTTTTATCAATTAAAACAAATCCGCCAGAGTTGGGTGTTGGAGCAGGAGCTGTGAATAAAGACTGCCATGCTTTCGGATCTTTGTTAAATGTAATTTGAGCAAGTTGAGCAGCATTTGCAACAGCACCAACCTGGAACATTCCACTGTTAGTTGGCATATTAGTTAAGTATACGAAAGGAATTCTTCCGGTATAAACACCAGTACCAATATTAATGATTGTCTTTTTATCCCCATCAAGATCCCATTTCAAATTGGCTCTTGGCGAGATATAAAAAGTTGATTTAGGCCACATACCAGTTGAGTAATTAGTGGGTTTGCCATCTTTACCTGGGAAGGTTAATGCAGTAATTGACGGGTTCTCTAAAGGCTGTTCAGGATAAACTGGCTTATCGAAACGAACACCATAAGTCAATTTTAATTTTGAATTAATATTAAATTCATCTTGTGCATAGAAACTCAATTGGCCTATTTTCATTGCAGCTGAATATACCGCATCCTTTCCAGGAATTCTGGAATAAGTTAAGGAATATGAAACCGGGCGTGCAACAGGATTCATGAAGTCGGCCAATGAACCATAGGTATAATAACTCTGAGATCCTGGCATGAACATATTTCCAACAAACTGATACTCATAAGATCCACCCACAGTTAATGTATGCTTGCCTGCATAGTAGTTAAAGTTCTCTGTAATATTATAAATCTCATTCTTTACATCATTATTATTAGAAAAAGGTTCAAATCCGGCACTCATATAATTATTTCTTCCACCAGCTGAGTAAGGCGTTGGACCGATGATGTCAATAAATGGAAATAATTCGCTGTTTGTTGTACGGGTAGTTCTAATATATGTATAGGTAGCAATTAACTGGTTAGAGAATTTTCCTTTCCAGTTACTGTTAACTTCTATTGCAGCAGATTTTACAACATCTGTAAATCTATAATTTGAATTCACGAATGACATTGACTGAATACCATTACGAGCAACTGGTGTCCATACATTTGGTCCGCCGGAATGTGGATTATTAGGAGTTGATGTTGCGTTTAACATCACATCATTATCACTTTTCATTTCATTGTATTTAAGTGATAGTTTATGAACCAAATTGATATTCCAATTTAATTTGGCAAGAATTTTATAGTTCTTGGCTTCAAAATTGGGGAATTTGTCAGAAACCCCGGTTTCATAACCATGAGCACTTTTTAAATAATTTGAAAACTTAGCTAAAGAATCTTTATGGGTAAGTGAAGTATTGCCATCTCCTGATCCACCGGTTGGTCTCCAGGTAGAACCATAAGGAGTTATTCTTTTTTCTAATTCACCACTTACAAAGAAGAATAATTTATTCTTAATGATAGGTCCTCCAAGACTAAATCCATGAATTTGTGTTTTGGTGCTTACAAATGGAGCCAATGTTAAATTGCCAATATCTCTTCCAATAAATTTCTGATCTCTGAAAAAGGAATAAGCAGTTCCCTTAAAAGTATTTGTACCACTTTTTGTAATGGCAGCAATATTGGCACCTGTAAAATTAGATTGTCTTACATCATTTGGAGCAATGTTTACAGAAATTTCTTCAATCGCATCTATAGAAATTGGTTGATTACCACCCCCAGGAAGTGGTTCAGTGCTTAATCCAAAATTATTATTCAGGTTAGCTCCATCTACAGTTACGTTATTATATCTTCCATCACGTCCGGCAAAACTATTGCCATTAGCTTGTGGAGTTAATCTTGTAAAATCTGTTAAGCTTCGGCTGATTGATGGTAAAGTAGTAATCTGACGTTGTCCAACGCTTGTAACAACTCCAGATTTAACAATAGCTGTTCTGGTTCCTGTAACTGTAACAGCCGAAAGAGTAGCAGTTGCTGACTCCATTACCAGTTCTAAGTTGAAATCACTACCTAACGCAAGATTGATTCCTTCAATGTCTAATTTTTTGAATCCTACAAATTCACTTGTTAATGTGTAAGGTCCGCCGGATTGTAAACCGGGAATAGTGAAAATTCCACCATTTTTAGATATACCAACATACCTTGTTCCTGTAGGTATATGTTTTACTGTAATAGTAGCACCCGTTAATGCTTCACCATTCGCTTGTGAAACGGTACCTGTGATGTTACTCGTTGTTACCTGAGCGTATATACCCAAGGGCAAAATAAATGCCACTAACATTAATTGAATGATTCTCTTAATAAGCATAATGTTTATTTGTTTAAGGTTGCAAAGAAAGGGATAAAATGATTAATAAAAAACAGTTAAATATGCACAAAACAACTGATTCTGTGTGAGTAAAGACAAGTTATTTTATATAAAATGCTGCTTTTAATACAATTTTAATTTTTTAAGCGTTTTTCAAGCTGTTTTTAACTGATTACCTTTGCAAAAACATATACAAAATGCTTAATACGATTGAAGAAGCAATTAGCGATATTAAACTCGGGAAAATAGTGATTGTGGTAGATGATGAAGACCGGGAAAATGAAGGCGATTTTATTATTGCTTCAAAAATGGTGACAGCAGAAGTGATCAATTTCATGAGCAAACATGGACGTGGATTGATTTGTATTGCTTTGGAAGAAGAAAGATGCAATGAACTGGGGCTAGAACTAATGGTCAATAATAATTCTGCATTGCATGAAACGGCTTTTACTGTTTCAGTTGATTTGTTGGGCAATGGTTGTACCAGTGGTATTTCGGCACACGACCGGGCCAAAACAATACAAGCACTCATTGATAACAAAACTAAAATAGAAGATCTTGGCAGACCGGGGCATATTTTTCCGTTAATCGCAAAAAAAGGAGGTGTACTTCGAAGATCGGGACATACAGAAGCTGCCATGGACCTTGCCCGTTTAGCCGGATTTCAACCATCGGGTGTTTTAGTAGAAATTATGCATGATGATGGATCGATGGCCCGATTGCCCGAATTGAAATTAGTAGCTAAAAAATTCGACTTTAAAATTATTTCCATCAAAGACCTGATTGAATTCCGATTGAAATCCGATTCGCTGATTGAAGAAATAGTTCGGGTTAATATGCCAACCAAATACGGCAACTTTATATTAATTGCTTTTCAGGAAAAAAATTCCAAAAATGAACACCTGGCTTTAATAAAAGGAGAATGGGAGAAAGATGAACCGGTTTTAGTAAGGGTGCATTCTTCCTGTGTTACCGGCGATATTTTGGGTTCGCTTCGTTGCGATTGCGGAGAGCAGTTGCAAATGGCCATGCAAATGGTGGAAGAAGAAGGTAAAGGAGCCATCTTATATATGGATCAGGAGGGTAGAGGTATTGGCTTATTAAATAAACTGAAAGCATATCGATTGCAGGAAGGTGGAATGGACACTGTTGAAGCAAATCTTCATCTTGGTTTTCAGATGGACCAGCGGGATTATGGGGTTGGTGCGCAGATGTTGAGGCATATCGGCATTACTAAATTGAAGTTGATTAGTAATAATCCCAAAAAGAGAGTGGGATTGATCGGATATGGTTTAGAGGTTGTAGAAAATATACCGCTTGAAGTAGATGCGAATAAACACAACGAAAAATATCTGCAAACCAAAAAAGATAAACTGGGTCACGATCTTTTCAAAAAAAAATAAGGATGAGAAATTAGTTTTCTATTACTGAAGTTTGAGGAATTTCTTTTTTCACCGTGCCATCTGCTTTTTTATTTCCGGGGAATAAATCTTTTAAAGAATTAAATTCTTTTCTGTAAATGAGGCTGGCACCGGAACGTCGGTTTCTGGCTGACGAGCCGGAAGAACCGGCCGTGAGGTAATCGATATTTTCCCGGTAAAAAAAGTTGGCTCTGATGCTACCGGTTTTATTAATCAACCATTCTGCTGTAACGTCTGGCAAAAATTGAAAATTCAGTTGTTGAGTATTCGTTGAGTTTCCCGTTTGTAGTGGCACATCAAACCCACTTCCAAAAGTGAGTACAAAACGGTCATTGAAAAATGATTGACCAACAGATAAATTCAGGTTTGCCTGGTTCATATTAAATCCGGTTTTATTATTTACATCCAACGGGTTTCGGTTGTATAAAGAACCACTGAAATTGAGCCGGAAGTCTTCATTATTCTTGAAGAGCTTTGAAAATATGGTATTCAATTGTTTGTTTATTTCACCCGATAATATCCCAGAAATAGTCGTTGTCGCAAATTCGCTCAGCGTAGAAGTAGACAGGCTGTTGTTTTCTGATTTTGCAAAGCTATTGAACACAATCAGGTAGGTTACCTGTTTATTAATTTCATTCGGGTTGTTTTCAATCTGTTTTATATTAAAGGAAAGATTGGGATCTGTATTTGCCGGACTCGATGGTGGAAATTCCAGTTTGAAATCAAAACGAGGATCAAAAAGTTCGTTATATAAATGAGCTATAATAAATACATCATCCCGGAGATTGGCATAATTCGTTTCCAGGTTCAGTGATTTTACCAGTGGTGCAAAACTGACATTATCGGCTTTATATTTTGCATAAAAATTTATTCGTGCTTTGTATGGGTCACCGCTCCACTCAATAAAGTTGTCTGCGTTTTTGACGACTTCAAAATCTCTTTTAAAAAATGATTGAAAGGTAAATAAATAGTTGCCATCCAAAATATTATACCGGCCTCTTATGGTTAATGGTTCTGTTGCACCTGCCCGTATTTTCAAAGTTCCTTCTCCCCGGCCTTTAATTTCATCACCGGTGAGTTCATCCATCACAATTTTAATATTGACCATCTGATTAGCCGTCAAATCTATATCATATGAAATATTCGATTCACCGGATGAAAAATCTTTTTCTGACATTTCACGCCCATATTTTTTTTCAACTAAAAAATTGGCGATTCCACTTTCGCGGCTGGCTGTTGACGGGATGGTGATATAGGAACTGTCCGTTTCAGAAGCACTTGCATCAATTTTCAAAAGCATGTTCGATTCGGGGCCTGTAAAAGAAAGAGTACCTTTTCCTTTTGTATGACCATAAAAATCTTTGTTATCCATGAAGCCGGTATTTAAAACTTCAAATGGTTGCCCGTCAATTTTTGCATGAATATCATAAAACATTTTTTTAAAAGATTCATGTTTTATAGTACCATTCACCGTAGCTGTTTTTCCAAACCGGTCTAATAGTCTTAGTGTTCCCAGTTCAATGGAATTTTGTTTCAATTCAATTTCAGTATCGGCAATATTATAATAGCATTGCGTAAAATTTACTTTTAAGCCGGCATTTTGAAGCCTGCCTTTACCAATTAAATTTAGCTTATTCAGAGAGCCATTCAATTGAAGATCGCCGGTTAAATTTCCCTGTATATCGGAAAAAAGATTTCCGATAAATCGTTCCAGATATTTTAATTGGATACTGGTAAAATGTGCACTGATTTTATTTTTGATTGACAGACTGTCATTCAGGTATAAATTAATATCAAATGCTAATTTATGGATTGGGTCAAGATTATACCCATTTGCAATTATATTTCCTGATTTATAATTATAAGAAAGTTTTGAAATGATTTGTCCGATTGAATCATCGTCCAATCTTAACTGATCGGTTTGTATATCTGCAAAAACATGTAAATCGCCTCTTGGATTTTCTACTGTTATTGTACCAGATAATAATCCTTCGAGGCTATTTTTTTTCATGATGAATGGGGAGAGGTCACCCAGGTTCAGGTTTTTAATGAAGACCTGCAAATTGCTCCAGTTTCCTTCCGCAGATGGAACGGAGTTTATCTTGATTTCCTGGTTACTTTCTTTTAAAATTACTTCACCTGTTGAAACAGTGCTTTTTCTGAGTTGTAATTCTCCATCTTTCTGGATGTTCCAGGTTTTTCCATTAACCACAAAAACAGATGGTTCAAAGGTTATTTTTACACCATCAAAAAATGTTTGTACCTGTGCGGACACATCAATATTATGAATGGCCTGGTTGGACCCTGTATTGATATTGATCTGCGAAATATCATCTTTCGCTTCAATGCGGAATTTTGATTGTGGTAAATTAATACTGTCGTTGATGAGCACATTTCCCAAATCACCGTTTACAATCAACCGGTCGAAATTTCCTTCTGCATTTAACCGGATATTTTGAAATGCATATTGTCCATATGAAAACCCCGGAACATCTGCAATTAATTGAAGAATATTGTTTTTAAGATCTAAGCTGCCAGAAATATGACTGTCATTAAAACCACCTAAATTTTTATTGATCAATTTTAAATACTCATCCACGTAACCCGTCTTTATGTCAAAGCTGAATGCTTCATTTTTAAGTGTTTTATTGGGCAGTTTAATGTAAGCGGGATAATACTTATTTAAAAACAACATGAAATTGTCGGGTAGTTCCTGGATATTAAAATCACCGGTTATGGTACCGTCAAATTCATTCGATTTGATATTTAATTTTTTAATATCATTTGTAATAGACGAATTCAATATTAACGAATCAAATGAAAGCCTGGTACTGTCTTTTAAAAGAGAAGCTTCTGTTATCCTTGCCGAGCCCAAAAAGTCGTCAATATTGTTTCCTGTAAAATTTAAATCAAAATTGCCGGAGAAAGCAATATCATCATTCGTAAGGTTTAAACTTTTCAGATTTGCTTTTTTTACGCCGGCAATAAATTTATAAGAAGGCGACTCGGCATTAAGATCTATAATACCATCAAGATTTATAATTACTTTTGGATCATCAATAGAGAAATGGCCATCAAATAAACGTTTATTAAAACTGCCGTTTGCAAAAATATTTTTGTACAGATAGTTGTTAAATTCAATTTCTTTTATTGTTCCATTCACATCTGCACTCAATGATTTTATTTTAAATCCATGTCCTTTTATTTTGGAGTCAAACGAAATATGGCCGAATTGTGCATAGTTCAGAAATTGTCCTAATTGAAATTTGTCAGAAGAAATGCTGCCGGAATATATCGCTTCTTTTTTAGCGGGTAGTTTCAGGTTGATATCTGCTACCACGGTGCCCAGGCTTGTTTGAATGGTTCCGTATGTTACAAAATCGGAAAAAAAGCCGGTCAGGTTTCCGTTGAAATTTACGGACTGTAATTTCTTCAAATCAGGACTGGAAATATTTTTTAAAGAAGGAACAAAACGTATCGCATCCGAATAAGTCGTTTTAAATTCTTTTGCAGTAATATCAACAAAAGTTTTGCTGATATCTGGTAAGCCATTCATCGAGACTTCCCCGTTAAAGATGGTTCCGTTTCCAGCTTTTAATTTTAAATTTTTAGAATTTAAATTGTCTACCGAGCCGTTAATCTTTCCATCTATTTTAATTTTTCTTTTCCATGTTTTTGCCTGAGGAGCAAAGAATGCAATATCGTCACTGTCAATTTCAGCATCTGAAAAATCAGCATCCATTTTTACTTTATAAATGAAGTCATTCATATCGCTGAAATCATGATAACGCATGGCGAAATAATTTTTAACGAAACTATTTGACGTTCGCAATTCAAGATTTGAAAATTCCATCATTTTAGGATGAAATTTGAGATTAGCTTTTAAGGACTTTACTTCAAATCCGCTTCGTTCAATTGCATTAATATTTAGTACAGAAGTAATGCTGTCGTTGTTAAAATGCAGATCCCTGAACAGGGCATTAATTTTTTTAAATTCAAAATGATTGCCATCAAAATACGTATAAGGTAATGCGTTTGTTTTTCTATCGTTTTTAAATACGCCATTCAGGATATCAATTTTTGCTATTTTTATTTTCCAACTATTGGGGTTCCATTGCAAAACAATTTCGGCCAGGTTTAATTCTTCATCTGATTTGGCCTTTGGTTTTAATTTGGAAGGATTTTTTTTAGGATAGTCATATATGGAAAATACCGGATCAACAATTTTCAATAAATTAATATCGATCATTTTTTTAGTAATATTAGCTTCCTTAGTATCCAGGTTTAAGGATGATAAATTAACAGACATATCCCTTCCCAGCCATTCGTCTTTCTGTGTAAATAAAACGTTTTTAAATTCAATTTTTTTTAGATCGTATTCTATAGCTGAACGGTCTTTTTTTGCCGATGAAGAACTGGTAAAATAATCTTCCAGGAATTTGTAATTCCAGACAGAATCAGATCGATGCAGTTTGATGACAGCATTTTCTAAGCCAATATATTTCAGCTCGACTTTATCCTTTATAAAAAACCAATCTGTAATTCTAACATGGATACTGCCGGCATATAATAATGTATCCCTTTGCTGATCTTCAACCAGGATTTCTTCAATTCCCAGTTTGTTAAAAATGGAAAGGGAAATATGTCCAATATGGATTTTATTTTTTAAATCAGCCGACAGCTTTTTAGTAACCTGATGTGTCAGCCAGTTTTGACCAAAGTCGGATCTAATAAATAGAAATAATGCTAATATTAGAAATAATAGCAACAAAAGAATATACCTTGATATTTTTAAGAATTTATTCAGGTTCAGTTGATTAGATGCAAAAGTAAAGAATCAGGGCCTTAACACAAATTCAGTACCAATCAGCAATTTTAAAATAAAATAGATGAATTTTAACCTGAATAAAACGTTCGGGTTTCTATTTTGGTTTTTTATTGGGAATATATAGGCCCAAAGACAAGGCCAAAATCCGGTTAGTGATTTTTGGTCCACCATCGGCATTACTGATACTACCTACACCATAATCATAACGGACACCGATAAAGAATTTATTTTCCGTTTCATATCCAAACTGAGAAACCAAGGAAGCACCAATACGGCCATAATTGGAAAAACTGAATATCATATCCCGACTTTCTTTATTTCCATTTTGAAATATAACTTCTTCCTTTCCTAAAATAGCGGCATCAAATGTTGGCCCGAAACGAAAAAAAAGATGGCTCGTATTTTTGCTGAAATCTACCTGAAAATGGGGAGAAAAATCAATGCTGTGAATGCTTGTATTATTATATACAATATCTAATCCGGGTGGAGAGGATGGGTTTTGTAATGTAACCTTATATCCTTTTAAACTATAGGATATTGATGGGTAGAAAAAAAACTGGTTATCAAAATTTATTTTTTTTGCAACACCCAAATGAAACCCGTATTTACTTTCCGTGTTTTGTACATCAGGTCCAACGGTAAACTTTGCGGTGGTTGTTTGAGGCCCCCCAAAAAAACTAAAAACCGATTGCCCGTTTGTAAGGATGATCATTAATAAAAAAGAAATAAGCAGCCCTGTTCTTTTCATGTGATACGTATTATGATAATGAATATAATTTTGAACCTGTTAAATGTAATAATAATTTATATAAGATGCTGATTGAATCAAATGAAATAGAATTCTTTGCATAATATTTCAATCAATGATTTTATCAATTAGCGGTTTTTCGAGGAATAGAAAGTGATTCCCATTTTGTACCGATCATGGATTTTCCCAGTAACACTATCTGACCAACATGATATGAATAGTGTGTTAATTGGCGGTTGATTGCTTCAATAACAATCAAAGGTTGCTCTCGAATATAAACCGTTTTAGAAAGATCTTTATCATTCAACTGGTTTAAGGAATTGAAAAGAGTGGACCAGCCTACTTCCCATAATGATAAAAGGTTCTCTTTCGAAAATTGCTGGTCTTCAAATTCGGCATCTCTTTTTCGTCCTATTTTTTCGCCATCTTCTGTCAAAAAATTTATCCATCGACTTTGCATATTACCATGCATGTGTTGTACGAGGATAGCCATTGAATTGGATTCTTTATTCGGTTGCCAATGTAATTGCTCTTCCAACATTCTTTGCATGGTTTTATCGGCCAACAATTTTTGAGATTGAAATTCTTTGATGACGTTTTGTAAATAAATGTTTCCTATTTTCATATTGATAAGTTAGCATCAATACCCTTCGGCAGCATCATCACCACGACTATCTGCAACTGCTTCAAATTTTCCGTTGGGTAATACTTTAATCAGTTCTGTTCTTCCAATTGCTTCTCTTTCAAAAATGGTATAACCCATTTTTTTAAGTTGTTCTCTCAAAATCATCGGAAATCCTTTTTCTACATCAACCCTGTCCGGTAACCATTGATGATGAAATTTGGGTTTGTTTACGGCATCATCCGCACTCATTCCAAAGTCTATTATATTCAATATTGTTTGAAAAACAGAGGTGGAAATAGTAGTGCCACCCGGTGTGCCAACAACAAGAAAAGGCTTATTATTTTTTAAAACAATAGTCGGTGTCATAGAACTCAGCATTCTTTTCCCCGGTTGAATGGCATTGGCTTCGCCGCCAATTGCTCCATACATATTTGGTACACCAGGCTTTATACTGAAGTCGTCCATTTCATCGTTCATGAAAAAGCCGGCGCCACCAACAACCGTTTTACTGCCGTATGAATTATTTAAAGTAGTAGTTACGGAAACAGCATTGCCTTCCTTATCAATAACACTTAAATGTGTTGTTTCTTCACTTTCCAAAAATGGCATTTTGCCGGGGTTAATCAATTTGCTGTCACCGGCTTTATTCGGATCGTAATCTTCCATTCTTTTTTTAAGATAGCTGGCATTTACCAAAGTATTTACAGGCACTGTATAAAAGTCAGCATCGCCCATATATTCGGCCCTATCAGCATAAGCTCTTCTTTCTACTTCAATCATAAGCTGAACGGCTTGTAAAGAATGAAAGCCATAGCTGGCAATAGGTTTGTCTTCCAGCATCTTCATCATTTGATTATTTAATACGGCTCCGCTGCTTGGCATCGGCATACCAACGATGGTATATCCTTTATAATCGAATAGGTGTGGTTTTCTGTTGATGGCTTTATAATTCTGTAAATCAATGAGTGAAATAATACCATCTGCCCGTTGCATTTCAGCTACAATCAATTTGGCAGTTTCTCCTTCATAAAAACCACTGGAGCCATTCTTTTGAATTCTTTTTAATGTATTAGCAAGATCTTTCTGTATTAAAATATCGCCTGCTTTCCATGGAATCATTTTTACAAAAACAGGCATCACCGTATTGTATTTTTTAAGTACATCCTGTAATGCATTAAAAGCCCTTGCTTCTTTTTCGGTAATCCGGAATCCTTTTTCTGCCAACTCAATGGCAGGCTGAATTAATTTTGCCATCGGAAGCCTGGCATATTTCAAAGATTCAAATAAGCCGGCAACAGTTCCCGGAACGCCGGAAGATAAATGTCCATATTGACTTTTATTAGTCAAGGGGTTTCCTTTTTCATCGAGATACATATCCCGATGAGCTTTGGAAGAAGCCATTTCACGATAATCGATAGATATTAATGATTCGTCTTTTAATCGGGCTACTAAAAACCCACCGCCACCTAGATTACCTGCATTGGGATATACAACGGCAAGGGCCAACTGAGTTGCAATGGCTGCATCAAAAGCATTTCCCCCTTGTTTTAAAATCAACAAGCCCACTTTACTAGCCAATGGATGTGCCGATACCACTGCAGCATTTTCGCAAATAATACTTTTTTGAATGTTGAATTGAAAGGGATTAATATCTGCTAATCCTGCATTTGAAATCCTCAACGTTTTACAGGAAAATAAAATCAGCGCAGAAAGAATGGCTAGTTTAAATTTGATGTTCATTTTATACATAGGGTGGAAAGTTAAATAT
>JAYWCV010000281.1:0-10671 GCA_043780275.1 Chitinophagaceae bacterium | reverse complement strand
GCGGCAGATCAAAATGGTAATCCAATCCGGTTAAAAGATCTGACTAAAAAAGGGAAAGTGGTCCTGATATTTTACCGCGGTAATTGGTGCCCATATTGCAGTAAGCAATTGAAAGCGTTGGAAGATTCTCTTCAATTCATCAGAGATAGAGGAGCTCAGTTAATTGCCATAACTCCCGAAACCATTGACGGAATCAATAAGACAATTGAAAAAACAAAATCCTCTTTCCCCATATTATCTGATAAGGGATTAAAAATAATGAATGCGTATGATGTCAGTTTCCAGGTGGATGAAAAAATAGTTGCCCGGTATAGAAATGCCGGCATTGATTTATTGGCCAACAATGGGAGTTTGAACGGTGCAAATTTGCCGGTTCCTGCTGTTTATATCATTGATAAAAGAGGAAATGTTATTTATCGATATTTTGATACTGATTATAAAAAGAGGCCATCTGTAAAAGAGCTGTTGGATAATTTATAAAAAATAAAACGAATCAATTATTTCAACTATTTATTTCCATACCAACCGGCCAATTTTTCCATTTACACCAGCAAGGAAAACAGCCTGTCCACTTTTAGCAATACGCACAACATGAAATCCTTCTTTGCTGATCAGTTTCCAGTTTTTACCGGCATCCACTGAGTAGTCAACACCATTTAACCCACAGGAAACAATTTCTTTTTTAGCTAAATATTCAACACAACTTCTGTATCCATGAGGTGCAGTAACCGGCCTTAACCAGGTTTTGCCTGCATCCCTGCTATAAAAACAATTATTTATTGCAGAAGAATCATTTTTATAATCGCCACCAACGACAATGATATTTTTACCGCCTTTGATTTTTTTATTATCTCTTACAGAAATTGAATTTGCTCCGGTTGTTTCACTTCCCTGGATGATTGGCAGGTCAACAATTTTATCTCTGTAAAACATTCTCGATGTTAATCCGCCGGTTACAAAGACAGCTTCATCCCGGTCGAGTGCCCGGATATTTGTACCGCTTGCTGCAAATAATGCTTCACCGGTTTCTGCATTTGGTAAATTATTTTCCGGAATCTGAATCCAAGTATTTCCTCCATCAAATGTTCGGGTAATAAAAAATTTTCCATTAACCGGGTCTCCTATAACGATGCCGCTTTTATCATTCCAGAATTCCATAGCATCGAGAAACATTCCTTTTGTTTTGTTTTCAAAAACAACTTTCCATGTTTCGCCTGCATCAATTGTTTTCAGGATATAGGCTGGTTCGCCAATAGCCATAATAATAGCGGTTGTTGCATCAAAGGCTTCAATGTCGCGGAAATCTGTTTTCTCAAATCCCTTTACAATCACCCATTTCCAGTTTTTCCCTCCATTGGTGGATCGGCCAATGCTACCATTGCTTCCACTAACCCAGATGACATGGTCATTCACCACACTTAATCCACGGATACTTGTATTGGTACCCGATGATAGTATTTCAACTTGAGGAAATCGAGGATTTAAAAAACCAGTGGAGAAAAAAAGAAGGAATGAAAAAAGTAGTTTTGAGTTCATTGAATTCATCCGTTTAGGTTCATTTATTTTCATAGTTCATCATGGTTCTTTTTGATGATCCATTTTCAAATAATTCTATAACTGCATAGGCTGGTCCAAATTCCTGAAATGAACCTTTCCACCAATTGCCTGATACCGCACCGTTACAAAAGTATTTAATGCCAAGGTATTCAATCTCATCCTGTAAATGAATATGACCACTGATGCAGACTTTAATATTTGGATAATTTTGAAAAATCTTTTTTAATTGAATAAAATCTGTGTGCATCAGATTTCTTTTTATCAATAGGTCACCATTTGACTCTGTCTTGTCAAAAAATAATCCCGAACAAATAGATAAGATAGGAATATGAGAAACAATGCAGACAAATTTATTTTCAGGTGTGTTTTTTAATTCTTCCTGCAGCCAAGCGAGTTGATCATTGTCAATTTTTCCAATATATCCACCTGCCGGGTTCAATTGAGTACTATCCAATACAATAAAATGCCAATTATTTTTTGTAAAACTATAATACCTGTTTTTCATTTGCAGTGTTTCCACGGCCCAAACTTTTCCATACAATGTATCCTGGTCAGGTTTGGGTTGTTTTAAAAACCAACCCCAGATATCATGATTTCCGATGGTATGATAAACAGGTAAACTGTTTTCTTTTTGAAGAATCATTTTAAAAAGATCCCACTGTATTTTTGTTTTCTGTTTATCGGCTTCCAATGCATCCATGATGGAGTCGCCGCCATTGATAATAAAATCAACGTTGTTTTTCAACAATTGAACATGATGAAATGCCTCAGCCATTCCTTTTTCCGGTATCAAACCCGGCTTTATGTGTATATCCGTAAGGTGTGCAAAGCGAATAGTTTTTTTAGCATTATTTGCAAAAGCCAGAGCGGGGAGTAAACTGGTTCCTAAAATTGCTGCAGAATTTTGTAAAAAAGTTTTTCTTTTCATGAATGCAGCTTTGATTGGTTTAAAGTTCGGCTAAAAATTCTTCTATGCTCACGATTCCTTCTTTTCGCCAAACCTCTTTTCCATTTTTGTAGTAAATATAAACAGGAATGGATTCAATGTTTAATGATTTCATCAGGTTAGTTTGAATGCCGGCATCTATTTTTACAAGTTCAAACTCTTTCCCCTTTTTTGAAATCAACTCTTCTAATACAGGCTTCATCTTTACACAGGGCGGACACCAATCGGCACCAAAATTGACCAAAACTGTTTTGTCTGATGGGATCATTGCATTGTATTCATCCATTGTATATTGTGTTTCAATGACTGCATCTGCAATGGGTTTGCCATTGCGTTTCCAGGCACTTATTCCACCATTCATTTCTATAACATTGCTGTAGCCGTTCTTCCTCATATAGTCCGCTGCCTGTGCACTCCGCACACCAGACAGGCAATAGATGTAAACGGGAATGTTTTTATCTATGTATTTTATCCGTTCATTAAACTGTGTTTTGTCAGTCCAGTCGGCCTGCATCGAATTTTTAAGATGCCCTGTTTGGTATTCAGCAATTGTCCTCACATCAAATACCTGCACTTTCTCTGTTGTAATATTTTTTTCAAAATCATCAACAGATAGTTTTTGAACTGCATTATTTTGTGCATTACATGCCAGCATGGAGATTAAAAAAGTAAAGAAAAATAGTTTTTTCATGAATAATTTTTTCTAAAAGTAAGTGATACATTTGAGTTGGTCTGTAACATGAGTTACAAATCAAACAGCTTGAATTTTCTTCATGTCTATGGGCAAGTATAAATGTATGAAACCCTCAAAAGTCCATTAACCCGTATTTCGGTAGGGGCATTTTTTGAATTAAAACTATATATCACATTCTGATTTAAGAAAGAAGAAATTAATTTTTTTGAATTTAATAAAACAGAAAAACCACCCAGATCTTCCTGTCCGATATAATCCAGTAATTCTAATTGTGGGTAAACTTTTTGAAATGAATTACAAGAATCAGTATAATTAATTGAAATAGGGTAGGTAGGAGGATTAGCCGTAGGATTTGTATAATTTACTAAAGTAACCAGTCCCATGTTGTCGTATGTATACAAATAGTTTTCGTTGGATTTCCAAGTTTTAGCCAGATCGTCATAATCAAAATATGCTTTTCGGGTCAATTGATTTGTAAGGCTATATTGTAAATCAATTCTGTATAAAGAATCAAACCTATTGTTGCCAGCATTATAAAGAATCAATATGCCTGTTAATTGTTTTAGCGAATTGTAGGTCATTTTCTCGATGGCGTATAAAAAAGAAGAGCTTTTGTCAATATATTCAATACTTGAAATTTTCCCATCAGTATTGTATTTTATTTTTCGTTGGTCTTTTACATCTTCAGCCAGTGTAATTTGGTTGCCTGTATAAGTCAGATCAATCACTTGTTGTACTCCAGAAGTGCTAATCGGTTCGTATACAATTTTTGTTAATTTACAACCACCGGTATATTCATTCTTACAGGCAGCAAATTTATTGGAAAGCTCTTCTGCAGATTTTTCTTTTTGGCAACCAAAGCCTATAGATGCAAGAATAACAATCAGCAGTACTTGAATTTTCATCGTTAGTAAGTTATTGAAATGTAGTTAAAATTAGACATTTTTTTTACTTCTAATAGTACCTTACCTGGTATAGGTTTAAATTTAACGGTTCTGATTTTCAAAAGCTTAAAAATATAATTGATTCTTGTGTATAGACAGAAATGCAGGAAGAAAAGTTTAATTACTCATCCTCATCATCAAAATAGGCATCCTCGGCAATGTATTGTTTTTCCCAAAGCTTAATTGTTTCGTCTGTCAGGCATTCTATAATATCATGGATCGGGTCATCTTTTTGTTTCCACTCTGTCTCTAATGGATCATTATATTTTAACACATACATACAATGATCTGTTTCTACAGACACTTTAATCAAACTTATGCCAGAATCAGTTTTCTCTTTTATCAGGTAATAACAACCTGTTTCTAATAATGCATATGTAAACATATATTGTTTTAATTTTTAATACTAAACTCTGAATTTAGTGGGTAATGAGAGAGTTAGTTTAAGATAGCCGGTCTTTGAAAAACTAGGTATTAAAGCATTGCGAGTTAAAAAAATGCTTTTAAAATCTCCTGATCAGAAGGCTACAAATCAAAATTAAAACAATTCCCTGTCTAATCTTTGAAGTATTAAAAAATTTGGAATAATTTAAATATTCTAAATTAATGGGTGTTGATTGTCAAGAGATTATAGATTTTAACTAAAATTATTAATTTAATTTATCGCCGGGAAAATAAAAGGCATTTAAAAAAAGCGATTCGAATTCTTTTGGAGGAAGTTCGTTTGATGAAATTATTAATAGAATTCCCATGTGTTTTGTATCGGCCCAGCCTTTTACCCAATATTTTCTTTTAAAGCGGTCCTGCCAAAACTCTTCAACCCCAATAGCTGCAGGGTGCTGTTTCAATTTTATTCCGGTTTTGTTTCCCAGTGTTTGGGTAATTTTATAATCCTGTTTAATTGTTTCCATATAGTATTCTAATATTGCTTCCACTTCGTTCGGATGCAGTTTTTCAATTAAGGAAAGTGCAAAAATGGAATATATGTTCTCTTCATAAAAGACACTATTGGTAAAAATAACCGTACTGTCCTCAGAATAGGATGCTTTCCATTTTTTAGGTTCTGCCGGGAAACTTACAGACAGCCCGGTATTTTCGATGCCATAATTTTTAAACTGGGTTAAAGATTGGGAATAACCAAAGCATGTTAAAAGCAAAAAAGGACATATAAAATAAAATAGCTTTTGCATAATGTATATTTCACGGCATTAAGTTAGTCAAAAGTATAATATATAGTTATTGATTGCCGGCTTTAAATTTAAATGAGAACAATCTATTTTTTGCACAAATGTGTGCATTTCACTTCTTGAGTGATAGTTGTGTTTACTTATATTTGCCTTCGCCTGAAAAAATTGGTTATTTGTTTCATCGATAGAAACGATAAATTTCCAGAGAAGGCATTAAGACAATTTTAAAGTTCAATCCAATAAGAAGTTATTTATGGCCGAAAACAAGCAGGATTTATTTGAATATAACGAAGAAAGTATCCGAAGTCTTGACTGGAGAGAACATATCAGGCTGAGACCCGGAATGTATATTGGTAAATTGGGCGATGGTAATAGTCCGGATGATGGTATCTATGTACTGGTTAAGGAAATTATAGACAACTGTATAGATGAATTTACTATGGGCAATGGTAAATCAGTAGAGATTACTATCGACAATAAATCCGTTGTTATAAGAGATTATGGAAGAGGTATTCCATTAGGCAAGGTGGTAGATGTAGTGAGTAAGATTAATACTGGTGCAAAATATGATAGCAAGGTTTTTCAAAAAAGTGTAGGATTAAATGGTGTGGGTTCAAAAGCGGTCAATGCTTTAAGTAATTATTTTAAAGTTACTTCATTCAGGGAAGGCAAAGAAAAGGCAGCCGAATTTGAAAAAGGTGTTTTGGTTAAAGAACATAAAGAAGTTAAAACCACAGAACAGAACGGAACTTTAGTAAACTTTATTCCAGATGATACGGTGTTTAAAAACTATCAGTATCATTCCGAATTTCTGGAAAGCCAGGTTCGGATTTATTGTTACCTCAATGCCGGATTAAAAATTGTCTTCAATGGTAAAAATTTCATCAGCAAAAATGGCTTACTCGATTTATTGCAACTGAAAACGAATGAAGATGAAATTCGATATCCGATCATTCATCTTTCTGGAAATGATATTGAAATAGCGCTGACACATAACAATGATTATGGTGAGGATATATACAGTTTTGTAAATGGCCAGTATACAACGCAAGGTGGTACACATCAACAGGCTTTCAGGGAAGCGTATGTAAAAACGATCCGTGATTTTTATAAAAAAGATTATGATGCTGCCGATATCAGGGGAAGTATCGTTGCCGCTGTTTCAATAAGAGTTGTTGAACCTGTTTTCGAAAGCCAGACAAAAACAAAACTCGGCTCTCAGAATGTGGATATTGGCGGACCAAGTATGCGCCAGTTTTTTATGGACTTTTTGTCAAAAGAACTGGATAATTATCTGCATAAAAATTCAACAACTGCCGAAATTTTACGGAAAAAAATTGAACAGAATGAACGGGAGCGAAAAGATTTGGCGGGTATTAAAAAACTGGCAAACGAAAGAGCTAAGAAAGCCAATTTGCATAATAAAAAATTAAGAGATTGCCGTGTTCATCTCAATGCCGAACCACCTTCAAAAAATAAGGAGGAGTTTGTTGAAAAGCAAAATGAATCAACCATATTTATTACCGAAGGCGATAGTGCCAGCGGATCAATTACCAAGGTCAGAAATGTAGAAACACAGGCTGTTTTTAGTTTACGTGGCAAACCATTGAACTGCTTTGGCCTCACCAAAAAAATTGTTTATGAAAATGAAGAATTCAACCTTTTACAACATGCGTTGAATATTGAAGAAGGATTTGAGGGTTTACGATATAATAATATTGTAATAGCTACCGATGCCGACGTAGATGGCATGCATATCCGGTTATTGCTGATGACATTTTTTCTTCAATTTTTTCCCGACCTGGTGAAACACGAAAAGGTATATGTGTTAGATACGCCGTTATTCCGGGTAAGAAACAAACAGGAAACTATTTACTGTTATGACGAAAAAGAAAAAGTAGCAGCTGTTTCAAAACTTGGCTCAAAACCAGAGATAACCCGGTTCAAAGGGTTAGGTGAAATTAGTCCGAATGAATTTGCACGATTTATTGGTCCGGATATGCGTAAGCAATTGATGCGACTTGAACAGGGAGATCATATTCAGCATTTGTTGGAATATTATATGGGTAAGAACAGTATGGAAAGACAGGAGTTTATCATTGATAATTTGAGAGTGGAAATGGATGTGCCAATTAATAATTAAGAATTTAAAATTCAGAGTTATGAGTTATGAGGAATTGCTTATTGCTTTTTGCCAATTGCCAATTTCTTTTTGTCAATTGCCTACTTTACCAAATAGAAAAAAAGAAAAATTAAATGATACATATTGTTTTTAATGAAGCGGATATTGAGGTTTTACAAAAAGCCATTGAATTGGATGATGTGTTGAACGGGGATGTATACCAAATCAAAGATGATTTTGCCGTGGGCCCTTTGGTAAATATTGATACTGAAGAAGGATGGGCAGAAAGGTTGAATTGGTGGCGTAATTTATTGGCCGAAACCGGCAATAATGCAGTCATTGTTGGCAGCTTTGATGACCGGGATACAGTAAAAAATTTAAAAGAAATTTTAGCATCAGATACTGAACAGGAGTTGTGGGTTTGGATGGGACAAAATCAACACGATGTTTGTGGTTATTATTGGTTGATGCCTCAATTAAAAGAATTGCAGGGACGAGTAATGGTATTGTATCTGAACAACCTGCCATTTATTAATGAAAAAGGACAAATTTTTTACCCAACAAATATTCATACCATTCAGCCCAGTGAATTTTTGAAAGCCAAAAAACTTTCACGTGCCATTACGTTGAGTGAATTTGAAGTAGATCCGGATGAATGGAATAAGCTGTGCGATGAAAATTCAATAGTTCGAATGCTGGAAGGGGGAAAGAAAATTGCCAGTAAAGACAAACGTTTTTACGATGAAGAAATTTTAAAAAATATTACCAGGGAATGGCAGAAAGGGAGCCGGGTTTTATCGAATACACTTAACCGAATGCCTGTTAAAACCGGGGATGTTTTCATTATGTGGAGAATAAAAGAATTGATATTGGAAGAAAAAATTGAAATATTGGGAGATATATTAAAAGCATGGAAGGATATTGATTTGAGATTAGGAGCTGTTAAAGAAATGACAGAATCCGAAGAACCACAATCGTAAAAAATAAATGAGTACAGGAAAGAATAAATTAGCCGGCGTAACAGGAAATATTTCCGGAATTTTTGGACAATACCAGAACTGGTTTTTAGATTATGCATCGTACGTCATCATGGAAAGGGCCGTCCCTGCTATTGAAGATGGATTGAAGCCGGTGCAGCGCAGAATTCTTCATGCCATGAAAGAAATGGATGATGGACGTTTTAATAAAGTGGCCAATATCATCGGGCAATCCATGCAGTATCATCCACATGGAGATGCTTCTATTGGTGATGCCATTGTAAATCTTGGACAAAAAGACCTGCTTATTGAAACACAGGGAAACTGGGGTGATATTCGTACCGGTGATGATGCCGCTGCAGCAAGATATATCGAAGCCCGTTTAAGCAAATTTGCGTTGGAAGTTGCATTCAATGCAAAAACAACCGATTGGTCATTAAGTTATGATGGAAGAAAAAATGAACCGGTTAATCTTCCCATGAAATTTCCATTATTGCTGGCACAGGGTGCAGAAGGAATTGCAGTAGGACTTTCTACTAAAATATTGCCCCATAATTTCTGTGAAATCATAGATGCAGCCATTAAACATTTGCGTGGAAAGAAGGTTGAATTATTCCCCGATTTCCAAACCGGGGGAATGATTGATACGACGGATTATAACCAGGGAAAAAGAGGAGGAAAAGTTAAGGTAAGAGCACATATCGAAGAGTTGGATAAAAAAACTCTATTGATAAAAAGTGTACCCTATGGCGTTACTACCAGTCAGTTGATGGATTCCATCGTTAAAGCAAATGACCAGGGAAAAGTAAAGGTTAAAAAAGTAACCGATAATACGGCAGCCATTGTCGAGATACAGGTAGACCTTGCTCCCGGAGTTTCTTCCGATATTACTATTGATGCATTATATAAGTTCACCGATTGTGAAGTATCCATTTCCCCTAATGCCTGTGTGATTGCAGAATCTAAACCACAATTTTTAAGTGTACAGGAACTACTGACCATTTCTGTCGATCTAACCAAAGATCTTTTAGAAAAAGAATTACAGATTAAACTGGCCGAGCTGAATGAGAAATGGCATTATACTTCATTAGAGAAAATATTTTTCGAAGAAAAAATTTATAAGGAATTAGAAAAGAAACACGAAACTTGGGAAACCGTTTTACAGGCCATTGATAAAGCTTTCGATCCATATAAAAAGCAATTGAAAAGAGAAATTACCAGAGATGACCTGGTAAAGTTGACCGAAAAACCGGTTCGCAGAATTTACAAACTGGATATCGATGAATTGAATGAACAGATAAAAGGATTGGAAGATGAAATAAAGTTGGTTAAAAACGATCTGAATAATCTGGTTGAATATTCCATTAACTATTTTGGAAACCTGTTGAAAAAATATGGCAAAGGACGTGAACGTAAAACAGAAATAAAACAATTTGAAGTAATAGAAGCCAAACAATTACTGATTGCAAATACAAAACTGTATGTAAACAAAGAAGAAGGATTTATTGGTACTTCGTTGAAAAAAGATGAGCTTTTGTTTGAGTGTTCCGATCTGGACGATATCATTGTTTTTACCAAAAGTGGAATAATGAAAGTGGCAAAAGTTGCCGATAAAACATTTATCGGTAAAGACATTATTCATGCAGCCATTTTCGATAAGAATGATGACCGTACCACCTACAATATGATTTATGTAGATGGTAAATCAGGAATCAGTTTTGCAAAAAGATTTAATGTAACCAGCATTACCCGCGATAAGGATTATGATCTGACGAAGGGTGCTGATAAATCAAGGGTTCATTATTTCTCCGTAAATCCGAATGGGGAAGCAGAAGTAGTGAAGATTCTACTCACTCCCGGAAGTAAGGCCCGCATAAAAGAATTTGATTTTTATTTTGAGGAACTGGCCATCAAAGGGCGGGGGAGTATGGGTAACCAGGTATCTAAACATGCGGTGAAGTCAGTTAAATTTAAAGAGGCAGGAAGGGCAACTTTGGCGGGTAAAAAAATGTGGTACGATGAAAAATTTGGCCGTTTAAATACAGACGGAAAGGGAATTTACATGGGTATTTTTGAACCCGATGACAGGTTGCTGATTATTTATAAAGACGGCAATTATGAAATTACCGACCAGGAACTGACCCAGCGGATTGATGCGGAAACCATTGTGATGATTGAGAAGTTTGATCCGGAAAAAATTATAACAGCGGTATACCTGGATAACGATAAAAAACAATTCAATGT
>JAYWCV010000280.1:0-2250 GCA_043780275.1 Chitinophagaceae bacterium | reverse complement strand
GAAATGGGTAGATGTCGGAAAACCGGAGTCTGTGGCTATAGCAGAAAAACTATTCACATAAGTTTTGCAATAATCTGCTATTAAATTAAAGATGATTTTATTCAATTCAGTTAACTTCACTTCCTTTGAAATGAAAAACACATTATCATGAAATTTATATTCAGCCTTTGCACTTTACTGTTTACAATAACTATAACGGCTCAATCAAATTATAATCATCGCGAAGCGTTTAATCCAATATTTTATCCTCAAAGCGGAAATGATTATCGAAGTGCCAGCGGAGAACCAGGACCTAAATATTGGCAAAATAAAGCCGATTATAAAATTAATGCAACCCTTGACCCCTTGAACCATTTGGTTATCGGAGAAGTTGAAATTACGTACAGTAATAACAGTCCTGACAACCTGAAATTTTTATGGCTCCAATTGGATCAAAATATTTATAAAAAAGATTCGAGAGGCAGTGCAACCACTACACAAACTGGTGGCAGATGGGCAAATGGAGGATTTACTGAAGGACATGTTTTGAAATCAATTACTATAGAATCGGGCGGAAAAACATATACTCCAAAATCAATTGTGTCGGATACCCGCTTACAATTATGGTTAAACGAAAACCTGAAAGCATCTGGAAATAAAATTAAAATAAACATTAAGTATGAATTTTCAGTACCTGAATATGGTACCGATCGGATGGGAAGGCTTAAAACGGATAACGGTTGGGTTTATGAAATAGCCCAATGGTATCCACGCATATGTGTATATGATGATATACAGGGTTGGAACAGCCTCCCTTATGTTGGTGCTGGTGAGTTTTATCTGGAATATGGCGATGTTGAATTTAATATAACAGCTCCATCAAACCTGATTATTGTTGGCTCTGGCGAATTGACAAATCCGCAGGAATGTATGACTGCTACCCAGTTTAAAAGATGGGAGGAAGCAAAAAAAAGTGATCAAACTGTAATCATACGATCCGAATCTGAAGTGAATGATAAATCATCAAGACCAACACAGGCAAATTGTACCTGGAAATTTAAAATTCAGAACACCCGTGATGTAGCCTGGGCTGCCTCAAAAGCATTTGTGTGGGATGCTGCAAGAATTAATTTACCCAGTGGTAAAAAATCCATGGCCGTTAGTGTCTATCCGGTTGAAAGTATAAAAGAAGATGGCTGGCAACGATCAACGGAGATGACCAAAGCAAGTATAGAGCACTATTCGAAAAAGTGGTTTGAATATCCATACCCTGCCGCAACAAATGTTGCCGGTATCGTTGGTGGAATGGAATACCCTGGTATCGTTTTTTGTAGTTTCAATTCATCGGGTGCCGATTTATGGGGTGTTACCGACCATGAATTTGGTCATACCTGGTTTCCGATGATTGTAGGCTCTAACGAACGGAAATATGCTTGGATGGATGAAGGGTTCAATACTTTTATTAATGATTTTTCAACTAAAGAATTCAATAAAGGTGAATTTGCAAACGCCAGTTTTTTTCCGGACAATATGACCAATTTTGTATTTAACGATAAAATGGATGGGCTTTTAAATACACCAGAAGTTATTCAACAACCAAACTTAGGTATTGTAGCCTATTTAAAACCATCTATGATGCTACAATCACTTAGAAATCTTGTAGTAGGCCCTGAACTTTTTGATGCTGCTTTTCGGGAGTATATACAACGATGGGCTTTCAAACACCCAACCCCTTGGGATTTCTTTCATACCATGGAGAATGTAACTGGTGAAGATCTTTCCTGGTTCTGGAGAGGATGGGTAATGAATACCTGGAAACTGGATCAAACAGTTAAGTCTGTCACTTATGTAAAAAGTATTCCAGCAAATGGAGCAATTATTACTATAACTAACCAGGAAAAAATGGTAATGCCAGTTACTGTTTTAATAAAAGAAGAAAATGGAAAAGAACAGCTGATCAAATTGCCGGTTGAAGTTTGGCAACGTGGAGCGGAATGGACATTTAATGTGCCTACAACAAGTTTAATTAAAGAAGTAACGCTTGATCCAGACAATAAACTCCCCGATACAAATCGAAAAAATAATTCTTGGATGAAGGGATTTTAAATAAAAATAATTAACCACAGCGGGCACGGCGATACACGGCGTAAAATCTTTTTCTTAACTGTGCTTCTCTGTGTTCGCTGTGGTTAAATACTTTTTCAAACCCAAATTAACGATACAGCTATTTTTCAAATCTTACTATAAAACATTTCTTCCAAGGAATAATTC
>JAYWCV010000279.1:0-4757 GCA_043780275.1 Chitinophagaceae bacterium | reverse complement strand
GTACCTTCCCAGTCACTGGTTTGTCTTAACAAATGATCCCATGTTATAGTTTTATTGTGAGCAGTTTCAAAAAGACTTAACAGCATTGGCTGTCCGAATAATTCTGCCGGACGGTTTTTTTGCAATGGGTCATAAATTTCAATTGGAGCTATATAGTTTCTTACTTTATCATGTACGTTTTTTATTAAACCACGGTCAAATGCTAATCCAACAACGGTTGATAAGAAACTTTTTGTAACACTATGTGTCATTTCTACGCTGTAAGGATCGCCCCATTGAGCAATAATATATCCTTTGTAAACAATCAATCCCGTTGGGTTTCCACGTTCCGAAAAAGGGCCAATGCCTTCGCCGAAAGGTTCTTTGCCAAAACTTTGCGCCTGCATGATTTCCATATTTCGTGGGGCCTTATTATCCTTTTCCATGGCAAATGCAATGGCTTGCTGGATTTTGACAGAATCAATTCCCATTGTATGTAAGGACTTCTTTTCCCATTCATTGGCCGGAGGAAAATAGCCGTCCTTTTTCAAGGCAAGATTCTTTTGCGCTGTTAAACTGGATGTGATCAAAAAAAATAAAGAAAAAATTAATTTTGTTTTCATAGTTTATTCATTTGACGTAAACATATGAAATTGCATAAATTAAAAATTAAAAATGATTTTTGATTGAAAATAGAATCTTATATCTTTCAAAAAATAATAATTTATTTATGATCAGGACTGTGTTGGTGACAGGTGCTTCAGGAAATCTGGGTAGGGAAGTGGTTAAGCATTTTATAGAAAAGGGAAGTCGTGTCATTGGACTGATGTTGCATAACGATCCATTTGGAGAAGAATATGATCATTTTTTATTTGAAAAAAGATATGTTGATCTGACCAATGAAATGGAAACTACAACTGTTATGCATTCTATCATAAAAAAACATAGCCAGATTGATGTAGCTATTTTAACTGCCGGTGGTTATGAGGGTGGCGGCTTTTTGCAAACCGGCAGTGAGGATATTCAGAAGTTGATGAATATTAATTTTTTTACAGCGTACAATATTGCTAGAATACTGTTGTTGCAGATGATGCAACAACAAGGAGGCAAGATGATACTGGTAGGAAGCAGGCCCGGCCTGAACCCTAAAGAGTCGAAAGATTCCATTGCGTATGGGTTAAGTAAATCACTTTTGTTTAGTTTGGCCGAAATGATGAATAAGGAAAGTGAAAGAAATAATGTGATTACGAAACTATTGGTTCCAACAACAATTGATACTCCTGAAAACAGGTTGGCTATGCCTAAAGCAGATAAAACTAAATGGGCAAAACCTGAAAGGATTGCTGAATTGATTTATCAGAAAATTTCGGCGATCGATTGGGACAGAAGTGATAAAAACATATTGATTTAATCTATCCATAAAACCGAATCAGTTCAAGTTAACTTTGTTGCCGATACAACAATTAAAATTTATGAAGAAAATAATTAGTTTACTGGTTTCTGCATCATTGGCAATATCCTGTTTCATGCCTTGGGTAATTATTGAATCAAAAAATATTATGGTAAGTGGAGTGGATGCAACAGGAACCAATTTTGGCAAGCCGGGTTATTTTCATTTTGCCATGATTTTTCTGTTTTTACTTTTCAGTTTTATTCCCAAATTATGGATGAAACGGGTTAACGTATTTGTAACCGGGTTAAATTTTGGTTGGGCCATCCGGAATTTTATTATCATTTCTGCCTGTAGTGGTGGCGATTGCCCCGAAAAGCAAACAGGTATTTACATAATGTTTTTTAGCTCCATTATATTATTGATTGTTTCATTTTTTCCTGAAATACCTTCAAATGCAAAAGAAACAGATTGATTTTTAAGAGCTATTAATTTTTTGATTTAAATCAAAAAAGAATAATTCTAAAATCTTAGAAAACTGAAAAAGGTTTAAAAAAAATCAAACCAATTAAAAACATGTCAATTATTTGTAATATTAAAGGCTTTTAATTCGTTTTGTATTTGTAATAAGTAAGATTATTTTTTTGTAATTAGTTTGTGAAAGCTATATTCGTAGAGTAATTACTACAAAAAATTAATTATTGAGGTTCTAATTACAATCAATACCTATGACGAAACATTTAATTCTGCCTTTAAGCTTATGCATAGTTGTGTGCAAATTTTTGTCTGCACAGTTGTTTCTTTCTATTACTTCTCTTTCTTCATCTTATTGTGATAATTGTATTGTCAAAATTAATAAGCGGCAGCCTGTTGATTTGTTGTCATATTTTCTTTCCTATAAACGTGAAAAAGAATTTAAAATGTAAAAACCATGAAACCTCTGAATAAACCATTTTACAAATTATTAAACAAGGTTATAGTTCTGACCATATTTACTGGCTTAACTTTTTTACAAGCCAATGCACAGTCTATGGGTATCAGCAATACCGCCATTACACCTGATGCATCATCCATTCTTGAATTGAGAACAACGACAAAAGGTATGTTGATTCCCAGAATGACTACCACCGAAAGGGATGCTATCAGCTCTCCGGCAACCGGCCTGGTAGTGTATAATACAACAACCAACAAGTTTAATTTCTATAATGCTTCAGCATGGACAGAAATGGCAAGTGGAGGAACCGGTATATCAACTCTCAATACGCTGACTGCATCAACCCAGGTGTTTGCTACCGGCACAACAGGTACAGATTTTAATATTTCATCGGCAACAAGTACACACAGCTTTAATTTACCCGTTGCATCAGGAACTAATACAGGTAAACTATCCAATACAGATTGGACTACATTTAATAACAAACAGAATGCCTTCAGTAATTCTGCGGGTTTAGCCGCAATTCTTTCAGATGAAACAGGTACTGGTCTCTCTGTATTTGCTACATCCCCAACATTAACCACACCAATATTAGGTGTTGCTTCTTCAACATCACAAACAATAACCGGAACTGTTGGTTCGGGATTTCTGGAATTACAAACACAATCAGCTGCACCTGCAATTGGGCCGACAAGTTCAATACGGTTATTTTCAAATGCTGGTGCTTTGTCCTGGAAAAGATCAGATGGGTTTGTAAGAAGTTTTACCGCATCAACTATTACTGCCGATAGAACTTATACATTACCCGATGCTACAGGAACAATTGCGTTAACTTCTGATATCAGTCCAAAATGGGTACCTGTTACAAAAACAACTTCTGTTACTTTAACAAACACGGAAAATTTTGTATTGGGTGATTGTACATCCGGAAATATTACGATTACACTTCCGGCTTCTCCAACGGATGGACAGGAATTGATAATAATAAGATCCGGAACAAATGAAAATACAGCCGTAACTATTCTTCCCAATAGCGGACAAATTATCGGTCAGGCATTAACTTTCTGGACATTAACGGAAAGAAACCATGCTGTAAATTTTGTTTATGTATCTGCTTCAACTTCCTGGAGAATTACAGCCCGGTCTTCATTTTCAGCATTAGGATACCGGAAAAGAGGGACTGTTAATCCGCGTTACTACACCAGTCCTAATTCAGGAACTGCATTGGCTACAGCTACTTTAGTGGCAAACACTTTATATGCAATGCCCCTGGTAATTGAGAATGCTGTAACTATTGATCAATTACTTATTAATGTAACCACTGCAGGTTCAGGATCTTCGGTACAGGTGGGTATTTATGATGATAATAACAACGCACCTGATACAAGGGTAGTTGATTGTGGAAATATATCTTCTGCTACAACTGGTGTAAAAACGTATACAACCGGGCTTCCTTTATCCCTGCCACCCGGACTTTACTGGGTTGTTGCCGTATGTAATGCAACAGCACCAATAGTAAGAGGTTTTGCAGTAGCCGGTTTAATTCCGATTATGGGCGTTGATGCAACTTTAGGAACCGCCCTGGGTTTAGGCTATTCAGTGAATTTTACATTTGCTGCTTTGCCGGCTACATTCCCGGCATCGCCAACAGTACGGACTGCTGCACCATTACCAGCCATATTTGTCCGGTACAGTGATTAAAAAGATATGGTACGAATCCTATGAAAATTAACCACCAAAATATAGCAAGTAATTTTAAACACGCAATGATCTTATTGATAATTGTACAGATAATGCATTTACAAAATATCAATGCACAGGTTGTTTCCATAAACGGAGCTTTTATTTCCTTAACAAATGGAACAGTTGCCAATATTGATACAATTCGAAATGATAATTCCGGCACATTGGCTAATGCAGGTACTTTAAATATTGCATCCATCATTAATACTGCAACCATACAAGGTAATGGAACTTATAATATCCGAAATTTGTTTACTAATACAGGCACTTTTACAGCCAACAGCAGTACGGTGCATTATAATGGGAGCAGCAATCAGAATTTTCCCGGCTTAATCTATAATAATTTAACAGCGTCCGGTGCTGCTACATCTAAAACTGCTTTGGGAAACACCGTGGTGAATGCTGCCTTAACAATGAATAGTTCAGTAACAATAGATATGGCCACGTATTCATTATCCGGATCATTAACTTCTATAGCTGGAACAGGTATTTTAAAAACACAAAACATTTCTTCGTCTCCAATTTCATCTGGTAAAACATGGTTGGGAGAAGTACAATATAACGGCAGTTCGGCACAAACTATTGTTTACGGTAATTACACAAATCTTATCACTTCGGGTGGCAACAGAACAATAGACAACAGCAGCACAGTAGGTATTGCCGGCAGTTTTACTCCCGGAGCAGGAATTTTTACAATTGCAAACTCGACTA
>JAYWCV010000278.1:0-6363 GCA_043780275.1 Chitinophagaceae bacterium | reverse complement strand
AACCAAAAACGGGTAACGATTTTTGCTTCGTGATAACCTTTTTTCTGATAATGATGATGTAATGGACTCATCAGAAAAATTCTTCTTCCTTCGCCAAATTTTTTCTTTGTGTATTTAAAATATCCCACCTGCAACATCACACTTAAACTTTCAACCAGGAATACGCCGCAGAAAATCGGTATCAATAATTCTTTATGTACAATAATTGCCAAAGCAGCAATAATTCCTCCAAGAGTAAGACTTCCTGTATCTCCCATAAATACCTGTGCGGGATACGAGTTGTACCATAAAAAACCTACACATGCTCCAACCATTGCTCCGATAAAAATGGATAGCTCTCCCAGATTGGGTATATACATGATGTTGAGATACTCAGCGAAAAAAAGATTCCCACTGGCATACGCAAAAATGCCCAGTACAACACCTATCAATGCAGATGTACCGGAAGCAAGTCCATCTAAGCCATCTGTAATATTTGCACCATTTGAAACTGCGGTAATAATAAAAATTACAACCAGTATATATAGCACCCAGGTATAATCTCTCCAACCTGCCGGTAATAATTTTGAATAGTTGAATTCATGATTTTTTACAAACGGAATGGTAGTTACAGGCACTTTTGTCTCCACAAATATTTTTTGCTGACCATTCACAGTTCTTACAATTTGAGTTGTATCATGTATATTTCTCGGCCCGAGATACTCTCTCCAGGTTTTTACACTGGGACTGAAATAAAGTGTTGCACCAACAATAATTCCTAAACCAACCTGTCCAAGAATTTTAAACCAGCCAGCCAATCCATCATTATCCGCTTTCTTATGAGTTCCACCTTTTTCTTGTGCAATTCGTTTGGCTCTTAATTTCAGGTAATCATCAATGAAGCCGATAATACCCAACCACACCGTACTGACTATCATCAAACGGATATATACTTTTTCAAGATTTGCCAGTAATAAAGTAGGAATCAAAATGCCTAATAGAATAATTATTCCTCCCATGGTAGGTGTACCTTTCTTTGCTGTTTCACCTGCCAATCCCAACTCACGGACACTTTCGCCAATTTGTTTTTTCTGTAAAAAATTAATTACCCGACGGCCATAAACCATCGTGATGAAAAGCGACAACAATACAGCTAGCATTACACGAAAAGTGATGAATTGAAACAATGCACTTCCGGGGAATTTTATTCCTTCCAGTTTGAACCATTCGAAAATGTGGTAAAGCATATCAGCTTTTGGTTTACTTTTTTTAAAAAATCATATTCTATCTTCCTAATAATTCGAACATCTCCCTGATTACTTCCTTATCATCAAAATGATGTTTCACTCCTTTGATCTCCTGGTATTTTTCATGGCCCTTGCCTGCTATCAAAATAATGTCCTCGTTCTTCGCCAGGCTTATAGCTGTTTTAATCGCTTCTTTTCTTTCTACAATCGAGATATATTTTCTTTTTGAAGAAGTACTTAATCCTTCTTCCATGTCTTTAATTATCTGTACCGGGTCTTCGCTTCTTGGATTATCAGAAGTAAAAATTACCCGGTCACTATGTTCGCAGGCAACTTCGGCCATAATGGGTCTTTTCGTTTTATCTCTATCGCCGCCACAACCCACAACAGATATCAGTTGCTCATGTCCTTTCTTCAAGTTTTTGATAGTTGCCAAAACATTTAATAAAGCATCCGGCGTATGTGCATAATCAACAATCGCCACTACTTTATCTTTTCCTGAAACCATAAAATCAAATCTTCCTTCTGCTCCGGACAACATGCTTAAACAACGGAGAATTTCATTTCTTTCTTCACCCATTACAATGGCAGCACCATAAACAGCTAACAGATTGTATGCATTGAATTCGCCAATCATTCTGAAATGCACTTCCAGATCATTCACATTCATCAGCAATCCTGTCAGACCATTCTCCAATATCTTTCCTTTGAAATCAGCAACTGTACGCAGACTGTAATAATATTTTTTTGCAGCACAGTTCTGCAGCATGACCATCCCCCGTTTATCATCCACATTGCTGATTGCAAAAGCGGAAGATGACAATCCATCGAAGAATGCTTTTTTCACCCGGATGTATTCATCAAATGTTTTATGATAATCCAGGTGATCGTGTGAAATATTACTGAATATCCCGCCCGAAAAATTTAATCCTGCAATACGATGCTGATGAATGGCATGCGAACTTGTTTCCATGAACACATGTGTACATCCGGCATCATACATCTGTTTCAATAAATGATTCAGACTTACTGCATCCGGTGTGGTATGCGTTGCCGGAAAAATTTCATCTGCAATCTGATTCTGCACCGTGCTGATCAATCCACACTTATATCCCAATATGGCAAAGAGCTTATATAATAAAGTGGCAATGGTTGTCTTGCCATTCGTACCAGTAACTCCAACCAGTTTTAATTTATCGCTGACGGATCCAAAAAAATTATGTGCCATGAAACCGGCTGCTGCTGCACTATTTTCAACCTGTATATAAACAATCGCTTCCGATTTTATATCCGGAAAAATTTCGCAAACAACTACGATTGCTCCGTTTTCAATGGCTTTATCAATGAACTGATGACCGTCTGTTCCTATACCTTTTACCGCAATAAAAACTGAACCCCTACCTATTTTTCTCGAATCAATCTGAACATCCTTTATTTCCACATCCGTGTTTCCTATCACCGACCTGATGTTAATCTTATAAAGTATGTCTTGTAATTTATTCATACACTTCAACAACCTTCTTTAAATGCAATTAGCTTAATTGAATGACCAATACTGTACCTCTGTTAACAGCTGAACCTTTTTCTATACTCTGAGTCTTTACCTTTCCTCTTCCATTGGCAAATACTTTTACACCCATATTTTCCATGATGTATAAAACATCTTTCAAACCCATACCACTTAAATCCGGCATGGCTCTGTTAGAAATATCTTTTGCTGCAATCATGGATTTTTGATCGGTTACCAATACATTACTCCATGGATAATTCTCTGCAGAATTTTCCATTTTCAAATTCAACGTGCTGTAAATATTTTTAAGATCTGTGGTGAAACCACTGTACGCATATGAAGCACTGTCTTTTTTGACCTGGTTTTTTGTATAAGAATTTTTATTTACATACGCCAGAAATAATTTATCGGCAATTTCCTTGAAAACCGGTGCGGCAAGCTGTCCGCCATAGTGCATAGCAGCATGCGGCCTTGTTTTTACAACTACGATACAACTATACTGTGGATTGTTGGCCGGAAAATATCCAACGAATGATGCCTGGTAAACACCATCGCCATATTTCACATTTCCACCAGCCACATGTGCAGTACCGGTTTTGCCGGCAACAGGAAACATTGAATTCTTAAATACATATTTAGCAGTGCCTTCTGTAGTAACTGCTTCCATACAAACTTTTGCAGCATTGATCACTTCGGGCTTGCAAATATTTTCAGTCAGGATATGAGGAGTAAAATCCCGTATGATTATTCCATCCCGTTGAATTCTGTTTACCAGGTAAGGTTTCATCATTCTGCCATTATTGGCAACGGCATTATATAACATCAACGTATGCAGTGGACTTACTTCTAGTGCATAACCAAAACTCATGGTAACCATGGCATGCAAACTTTCCTTATTTTTTTTCAGTTTACGAACAACCGTGTTTTCTTCACCAACCAGATCAATGCCGGTATGTGAATCCAAATGGAATTTTGTCAAATAATTTCTATACTTATCCGGTTGTGTTGCAAATGCTGTATATGCCAGTTTACTCATGCCCACATTAGAACTATGAGAAAAGCATTCTCTGACAGATAATATTGCACGTGGGGCTCTTTCTGCATCGGTTACATTTCGTACACCTACATAGGCATTACCTGTACTGCCAACTTCTACCTGGTCATTTATTGTGACAGTTCCTTCTTCGAGTACGGCTAATAAAGTGGCCAGTTTGATGGTAGACCCCGGCTCTGTTGTACGCAATGCATAATTATAATCTTCGAAATATGAACCATCTTTCTGACGACCAAGATTTGCAATGGCTTTGATCTTTCCGGTTTTAGTTTCCATAACAATACAGGTTCCATACTGTGCTTCGCTTTGCAACATCATCTTCATTAATGCAGTTTGAGAGATGTCCTGAATGTTTACATCCAAGGTGGTCATAATATCTTTTCCATTCTCCGGTTCTATTTCATAACCTTCTACCGGTACTGCTGCACCGCCTGAAATAAATCGGACCAAACGCTGACCTGACTGGCCTTTCAATGAACTATCATACGTTCTTTCCAAACCAACATTTTGTGCATTTTCCCTGGAAAGACCAATGGTTCGGTTGGCCAACAATCCGTACGGATTTAATCTTTTCGAATTTATTTCGGCGATGACGCCACTTTTATTTCTACCCTGCCTTACTAAAGGAAAGCTTCTGAAAATCTTATATTGATCGAATGAAAGATTTTTCCGCAATAAATAATATCGCTCCTTGTTTTTATAGGCAGTCAGTAAATCCTGTTTGTATTCTTTACCGGACCGGTCCTTAAAAAATCCGGAAAGAGCTATACTGAAAGAATCGATGTTATCATAAAAACGTTTTCCCTTTTTTTCACGCAATCCATCTGCTGCAAAATCAATATATACATTAAAAAAAGGAATGGAAGTACTCAGCATCTGTCCATCTTCGCTGTATACAGTTCCTCTTTCTGCATCCAATGGTACAATGCGCTGATGCAGGCTATCCGACATGCTACGCCAATAACTACCCTGTACTCCCTGAATATAAAATGCCCGACCAATAATCAGAAAACTAATTACAACAATACCTAAATAACACAGGTACACTCTCCACAATATGTCTTTCTTAATTTCCATTTTTTTCAGCCAATTCTCTTCCATGGTTGAAGAGATATTGACTCTCTTTTTTTAAAAAACCTTTTTTAATTTGATTCGACTTTTGCATTTAATTCAAAAGGCGATTCATTCATTTCTTTCAATCCAAGCGGCTCAACAGCTTTAACTAATTCGCTCTGTTTGCTGCGAAACATGACTTCGCTTTTTACCGACTTGTATTCGTACTTCAACTCTTTTACCTCATTGGCCGTTTTATTAATACTCCGGATCATCTTATCTGCATGATGACCATTATATATATAAAACACGGCCAGTAATGCCAGAAATAAAAAATAGGGAACCTGCCTTACAATGGACTGGTAATTCAACCAGCGTTTCCAATTGAAAAGCTGTTCTTTTTCTTTTATTTGCTGTTGTTCCTGCATACATTAATCAAAAGGGTTTAAACAAAGGATATTCGAACTTTCAGTTATATTGGTTTTTAATTTTCTATTTTTTCTGCAACCCGCAATTTTGCACTTCTCGATCTCGAATTCTGTCTTATTTCATCTGCTGTTGCTGTGATTGGTTTTTTCGTAATTATTTTTAAGTCGTTTTTTTTCACGGTATTCTCAAAAGGATTTTCGTCCACCAAATCAAAAGAACCGTTTCTGAAAAAATTCTTAACGATCCGATCTTCCAACGAATGGAACGTTAAGATGGCTACCCGGCCTCCTGGTTTTAAAACTTCAGGAATTTGCTCAAGCAATTCCTTTAACACACCTAACTCATCATTGATTTCAATTCTTAATGCCTGGAAAACCTGTGCGAAATACTTATTTGGATTCCCTTTTACGATAGCACTTAATGCATTTTTTAAATCATCAATTGTTTTAAATGGCACCAATGATCTTGCTGCAACAATTGTTCTTGCCAACGTTTTTGAATTGGTCACTTCGCCGTACTGCTCAAATAACTTGTGTAATTTTTGTTCTGTATAAGTATTCAATACGTATGCTGCTGTCAAAGTCAATCGTTGATCCATTCGCATATCCAGATCGGCACTGAAACGGATTGAAAACCCACGGTCCGCTTTGTCAAACTGGTGACTACTTACTCCCAGATCTGCCATTATTCCATCAATTGCCTTTATGCGATGAAGGCGAAGAAATCGTTTAAGATGCCTGAAATTCTGAGGTACAAAAATGATCCTTGAATCTTGTGGTAAATTTTTCCTAGCATCTTCATCCTGATCAAAAGCAATGAGCTTTCCTTGTTCATTCAAGTATTCCAGAATTTTTTTTGAATGACCCCCTCCGCCAAATGTGCAATCGACATATACCCCATCCGGTTTAATGTTCAATGCTTCCATCACTTCATTCAATAAAACCGGCACATGATAACCTGTGCCTGATTTATTTCCGGATTTTTCATTCGAATGATTTTTTCCAGATATTTTTTTCTGCTTAACCATGCTAATCCGTCAATCCATTTTTCAACTTATCATTATCCTTAGCCATCACTTCTTTAGCTAAATC
>JAYWCV010000277.1:0-8590 GCA_043780275.1 Chitinophagaceae bacterium | reverse complement strand
ACGGACTTAAGTCCGTTGCCAATCAAACTTAAAGCTTACCATGAAGTTCCTTAGGAACGGTACATGATATACCCACTTAAAGTATCTACTAAACATTCCAGTCACTTGCTATAGCACCTCAAAATAAGAATTAGCCCCGTTTATCAGAAAACAGGGCCGCCAATAATTAAGCGGCATTAAGAACATGCAGAAAGGAATTTAATAGTTTTTAAAACTGTCTTCATTTTGTGACATTGAGTTGGCAATAGGAATAACTAGTCCGATAAGAATCCAGGAAATCAATGGCACAACCAAAAAAACAAAAGCAGGTTTAGTTCCGGGTGGGTTCCATATACCACTATAAAAAAATACAGAAAAAAGTGGAATCAGTATCATCAGATAATAGATCGTCTTACGGGTAAACAATGTCCAGCGACCTGAATATTTGTCAATCAGCAATAAGGCAATAAAAGGAGAGATGTCCCATGCAAAAAAAAGGGTCATCAACAATAAGGAGCTATTATTTCGGCCAACATTGAACATCATATAGATTGAGCCGATGGCCCCGAACAAAACAATGATCAGTCCTATGCTATGCAGCAGATCTGATGAGTCGTTATTTTTCACAGCCTTTATTTAATTACTAAAGTTACTAAATAAGTTAATTTTTTTATAGTGCTTTATATGGGTAAAGTTTGGCAGGATTTTTATCAGGAACTCAATACATTTCACGCATAGTCTTCCAGTTATTTTCTTCGCAAATCCCCGGGGAGTAGAAACGCTAAAAGAAAATGAGGCTAACATGGCCCGAATAAATCCCCTCATCATCAGGTATATTTATAAAAATATTCATCACGATGTTTCAAAAAACCAGGCTTTTACTACTACTGATTTTTTTGCCAGTAATTGTATACAGCCAGCCACAGGATAGTATGGTTCATAAAATAGGCCAGATGCTAATGTTTGGTTTGCCGGGCAAATCAGCCGATACAACCGGCACTTTTTATCAGGATATCCGGGACGGGAAGCTGGGAGGCGTTTCAATATATGAAGCACATTTAACGGCAACGAACAGCGCAGAAAATCTTTCTGCCATGATTCGTGTTTATCAGTCAGCAGCCCCTATTCCACTCTTTACGGCTATTACGCAGGAAGGAGGATTGGTGAATCGGTTGAAAACAAAATATGGTTTTCCGCCTATGCCATCGGCCCAATACCTGGGAGAGCTGGATAATTTGGACAGTACAAAATATTATGCCGACAATATTGCGTTTACTTTATCCAGGTTAGGAATCAACCTGAATTTTGCACCGGTGGTTGATATTTATATGCCTTCCAATCCGGTGTTGGGTTCAAGAGGCCGTACGTTTTCAAATGATCCTGACAAGATCATCAAACATGCACGGCAGGTTATTTTATCACATAATTATTTTCAGGTAAATACGGTGCTGAAACATTTTCCGGGTCATGGAAGTTCAACGGAGGATTCGCATGTAGAGCTTACTGATGTAAGTAAAACCTGTAAAAAAGAAGAATTGAAGCCGTATAAAAAGCTTATAAAAAAAGGGTTGATGAAAGCCGTTATGACGGCACATATTGTACATGAAAATTTAGATGCCGATAAACTGCCGGCTACCCTTTCTAAAAAAATGATTACGGATCTTTTACGTAAAAAGATCCGGTTTAAAGGGGTTATTTTTTCGGATGATATGCAAATGAGGGCCATCAGCAATGAGTATGGATTAAAAATATCGATTGAACGGGCTATCAATGCCGGTGTGGATGTTTTGCTTTTCTCCGGAAATATAAATGGCAAAGAACCTGTTACAGCAAGACTGGTTGTAGACATTATTTTACAATTGTTGCAAGAAAACAGGATTACTAAACATCAAATTGATGCATCTTATAAAAGAATCATGAAAATGAAATCGGAAAGAATAAATTTATAATCAGGATCACTTTCAACATGTATGTCTTTCTGTAAACCTGTCTAAAGTTTATATAAACAGTTGATGATATTCATCTGTTCGTAATGTTTCTTAGTAAAGTAACGAGTGTATTGAATAGGACTTTTCCAATGCTCAATAAAGCCGTTTTTAAACGGTCATCGGGGGATTGAAAATAACTATACTTTTTGCAATATTCAGTTGTTACCAAACGTTATATAAAAGAATAACCCTGAAAACCCAACCCTATGAAACAAAGAATCTACATCCTGCTTGCATTGTGTTGTCCCCTATTTGTTTTTTGCCAGGATATTACCGGCCTTTGGAAAGGAACCATGTACAACGATTCTACCAACCATTCATTGGCATACGAATTTGTAATAACAAAAGACAACGGAAAATATTCCGGCTTTTCGCACACCTGGTTTTTGATTAATGAAAAAGAATATTACGGTATCAAAAAAATTAAAGTACGCATTGCAAAAGATGGTAAGGTTATCATTCAGGACGATGAGTTGATAGATAATAATTACCCGATTGCACCACATAAGAATGTTTACCAGTTAAATGTGCTTCAACTTTCAAGTTTAAATAATGAAACAATTTTGGATGGTCTCTTTGTGACCAATCCAACAAAAAAATTCTGTGAACTGACCGGCCGTATCCATGTAAAAAAAGCAGATCAGATAAGTCAAAGCGACTTGTTGAAATATTTACAGAAAAATAATATTGAAAACACAGTTACCAAATTGAAATAAAACGGAGCCCAGTATTATGAAGTATTTATTCCTGTTCATTAAATGAACTTGTTGCACTTAAGGTTTTAAAAGGTTGGGAAAAACCGAAAGAGGGCAGGAAGAAGAATAATAAAAAAAAGTTGATTTGAATATGTAAAAGATAACCGTTTGCGATAAACATTTCAACTCCTTGACCTTTCTACATCGTTTAAATAAATGCAACAATGGCAAAAAAGAAACAACGCTACAGTACAGTCTTTTTTATTGCTGATTTAAATATATATCCGAATCATTGTCAGCTTTTTTAATTAACCATCTCATTCGGTAAGCGTTCATGGCTGTGATTCCCAGTTTTTTTATTAACGCGTAGTTTGCCAATATGCCTACAGGTGCACCTATTACCGGAATGAGCTGTGCCATTTTTGCAAGATCAATATAGTCTCTGTATTCCTGTTGAAAAGTTCTCCAGTCAAATTCATGAATGTCTTTAGGTAAGGCTTTGCATTTCTCATCCCAGTCGGTCATTTTAAGGTAAATGTTTTTCCGCTGTTCATCACTTGAAAAAGCCAGTTCGAAGATATGTAACAGGTATACTCTTTCTTTATAATCGTGTACATCCATTCCATATAATACTGCAATATCAAAAAGTAATTTAAGTTTAAGTCCGATGAGAATGGGGAAATCTGCAAGGCCCAGTAAAATGCCTCCGGCACCTGTAATGCCACCTTCCACTGCGGCGGTTTTTCTGTACCAGTCTATTTTTTTCTGTACCGCTACTTCTCTTTCCAACAGGCTCACATTCTTCAAGCTGTCAGCACTGCTGTATTTGGCAGCAAATAAAACACCCCGTATCATTTGCTTGATGGTTACCGTGATGGCATGATGAACTTTTTCTGGTATCCAGTTATTGATCTTTGTCTGAATTATTTTGGAGAGCTTATTAATCAATGATGGTTTGCGCAGCATTTTATTTTGCCAGGTTTTTAAATCCTTATCCACCTGAATTTCATACGCAGTCATCATATTCATTCCTTTATGTAAATGTACAATTACTGAAACCAGTGATTGGTTAAATAAATGCAGGCAATATTAAAGTAGCGCTAAAATGGGTTTGCTTACACGAACAACACTGACTTCTTAATCCTGCATAAAATATTTTTACGGGTTAATGGCAATTCCTGTTTTTGCCTTGAAGTCAATTCGATTGATTGTTCAAAGCGGTATTCAATTATTTTAAACCTTGCTGTGATAAATTTTAAATTTATTTTTTTTGCAATAGAATTTTTTTAATCAACACAATCTGCCCCAAATGGTAATGTGTATGCTCTATAATACCGTGTAAGTTTCGATAGTAGCTTCCGTATTTTTCATCCGAAAAATTTTCCAACAGGTTGTTGTCCGGTAATTGTTCAATCAGGCAGGCAAGCTTTTCAGCATCAGCCCAAGTCTTGTCCAGCAGCTTGTTCCAGTCATCCGGAGATTGGATGGGTGGAAGATCAAAACTGTATTTATCATGCGCATCGAGTGGTTCACCCTGTAAAACTTTCAATACGGCACGTATATAATAATTGGTATGGTAAACGAGGCTGGCAATGGTATTAAAAGAATAAACGGATTCAGTAGCCTGTTGCCAACTCACATCCTTCAAATGTTCCTGTAGGTTTGATGTTGTCCAGTTTCCGCCAAAATGTATCTCTCTTAAGTGCTTGGCTATTTGCTTTATCAAATGCATGTAATTTTTGGGATTGAAGTTAGGGACTGAATGACTGATGTCAAAACGATGGCAAACAAAAAGTAGAAATAAAATTTGTTGATGGATAAAATAGTTTTTAGCAGGTATAGGTAATAAAAAACCCGCCAGAATCAGGTAGGTTTTTTATTTTGATGGAAACAGTTGACCTATAATCACTCATCATATCCTTTAGGTGGTGAAGGGTTCGCTTCAATACCCGTTGGAACTAAGGCAAGTACTTTTGATTTTTCAGGGGGATCATTAGTTACATATATACTATAATCAATATTACCCTTATTGAGTAATGGAATAAAAACTACATATTTATATGTTTCAAGTTTTTCCTTTATTGTTTTTATTTCTTCCTTAAACAATACCAGATTTCCAAGAGTTAACTCTGGTCCATATTCGATAGACGTACTGCCATATTTTATTAATTTAATATTCGGATATGGATTAAATTTTTTACAATTACCAAAGATATTATTATCACAAGACCATCCATACAGTGTTAATGTATCATTTGTGCGGAATGCAAAAGATAAAACCAGGCTTGATTTTGCTAAACTCTTAAAAGTGGTTGCTTCTAAATATAATTTGTCCAAAGTTCCGGAAATGAAAGAGGTGGTTGTTTGCCCCATTTCTGTTTCAGTTTTTGTGGAGTCTATAATCGTGTCTCCGGGAGTCTCATTTCCACCTGTTTCATTTGTACAGGAAGCAACGAGAAAGAGAATAACAAAATAGAATAAGGAATAACCTGGTAAAGAAATTAGCTTACGCATAGTTTTGGTTTTTTGAGATGAATTAATAATGTTCCATTTCAATGGCTAGCATCAGAAAGGTATAGATAATATATTATATATAGTAATAATTATATTTGTAAAATAACGGGTATATTCAACGTATTAATTACCGGCTATCTTTCATCCGGCTATGAAAAAATAAAATGGAAAAATATTTTCTATTGGCACTTGACTGGTCAGAGATATGGGCACTGATGTTTCCCTTGGGAATTTTGCTGGTTCGCCGACAGCAGCCAGCAGGTTTAAGACCCATAATCATTTACCTGTGGCTGGGCTTTTTTATCAATCTGGCCATTGATATTATTATGGCGATTAATATTTATATCCCTGAAGCAGATCTCACCAATAACCCATTATACAACCTGCATTCCATAACCCGGTTCATTTGCTTCAGTATTTTTTTCATAAAATTACCCCAGGCTTCCTTTACAAGACTCAAGAAGTTAATGGTAATAGGATCCCTGGTATTCTTCCTTATCAATTTTATTTTCTTTGAAAATTTTTTCAACTATAACTCTCTCAGTGGTAATTTACTGACTACAGAAGCGTATCTTTTACTGGTCTATTGTATGCTGTATTATTTAGCAGAATTAAAAGACGACAGCAAAAATCTATTCGACAGACCGGATTTTTGGGTGGTAACCGGGCTGAGTATTTATGTGGTAACCAATTTTTTCGTGTTTCTTTTTTACCTGCCTATGATAAATATTGATGTTGACCTGGCTGTGAGTATTTGGAATGTGCACAATATTGCGTTTATCATTTTTTGTTTATTTATAACCAAAGCTTTTTATGGACCTGTTAGATATAAGTATTCAAACTAGAGTGATTATTGGTATATCGGCTATGGTTTTGCTGTTTGCCAGCTTCCTCATTGTGTTTATTTCAAACCAACGGAAAAAACTGCAGTACCATCAAAATCTTCAGGCTTTACACCAGGAACAACAGCAGGCTCTTCTTCAACAAAACACATTGCTGGAACAGCGGGTGGTGGAAAGAACTGCCGAATTATTCCAACAAAAAGAAACGCTTCAACAAACCTTGTCCGAATTAAAAGCAAGCCAGTTGCAGCTTGTACAAAAAGAAAAAATGGCATCACTTGGAGAACTCACAGCAGGCATTGCCCACGAGATTCAGAACCCACTGAATTTTGTACTCAATTTCGGCGAATTAAATACCGACTTGTTAACTGAGTTAAAAGAACGTATGGAAACCGAAACCTTACCCGCAGGATTTACGGATGATATTGATCCGCTGCTGAATGACTTTACAGAAAATCTAAAAAAAATACTTCATCATGGAAAAAGGGCAGAGGGTATTGTGAAAAATATGCTTCAGCATACCAGGAGACATACCGGCATTATGGAGCTGACCGATTTGAATGAACTGGCTGATGAATATTTAAAGCTGAGTTATCATGGCTTTCGGTCAAAAAATAAATCTTTTAACTGCACGATCAAAACTGCATTTGATGGAAATATAGATCGTATCCGTATAATACCGCAGGACATAGGCCAGATTATGATAAATTTATTCAACAATGCTTTTTACTCTATGAATGAAAAATTGAAACTGAATGAAAAAGATTATGAACCAACGCTTTCTATTATTTCAGAAATGAAAAATAACAAAGTCATTCTCTCTGTAAGAGATAATGGTATGGGAATCCCCGAAAAAAATGTACAAAAAATTTTTCAGCCTTTCTTTACCAGCAAGCCTACCGGCGAAGCCACCGGCCTGGGATTATCATTGAGTTATGATATTATAAAAGCCCACGAGGGTGATCTTAAAGTTGATTCAATAGAAGGAGAGTATGCAGAATTTACCATGGCATTGAATAATTAAACAGTATTTTTTTATTACCTATAGAGCGTTCAGGTGAGTGAAAATCATGCTGATGAGGTTTGTGGAAGTAGCAGTTAATCAAGTCCTCTTTATAAAGGAGCCCTACCCACTGGGTGAAATATTTACACCCTTAGAGATCCACGGAACCCCCTGCCAGCATAGTAAGATTGTGCACCATTGTGATACACGAATACATGACAGAAGCGGAAGTCGGCAAAAATAGCACCACCAAGTTTTCTAATTTCAGCAGGGGTTTTCAACCAGCTTGATGTTTTCGAATCGAAATTTCCTCCTACCATTTGGCGTGACTGCAACTCCCGATATTGATCTTCCGTTAAAAGTTCAATACCCATGTCTGCTGCCATGTCAACAGTATTATTTTTTGGCTTAAATTCTTTCCTTGACTCTAAACCTTCACGATCATAACAAACACTTCTGCGACCCTGAGGACTTTCTGCTGAGCAATCATAAAAAATATATTCACCCGTCTTTTTATCATAACCAACAACATCCGGTTCACCACCGGTTCTTTCCATTTCATTGAGCGACCATAGTTTTTCTCTACTAGCAGGTGAATCCATCCTGGCTTTTACTTTAGCCCATTCAAGACCTTTGTGGCGGTTCATGTTTTTCTCAAAACGGGCTTTCAGTATGCCGAATAGTTCTTCACGCCTCCCTGCCGGCAAGGCAGTTTGTTTTGATGACAATTCTTTTTTATTTCCCATTGTTATGATAAGTTATTTTGAATCATCATGCAAGCTAAAAAATTTGTTTTAGCGTTGCGTTAGATTATTGAACCGGCTTATTGCTTGCAGGTGGGGAATTGACCAACTGTCCGCCCGGAACCAAAGCTTGGATATGCACTGCCGATGATTGTTCTTCCGTCCAGCCCCAATTGCACAAAACCTGATGTTGTGCGTTTGTGCTTTTACTTAATATAGATTAATGGCTTGGCGTAATAGGAAAAACCGTTTTTGATATTACTCATATCATAATAGAAACCCGGTATCGCCATATATTAAACTGACGATACCGGGAATAAATGAATTTAATTCCTCGGTCTGTGTATATCAGACACTAATAGTTTTATAGTTGTAGTACCAATGTTTTTCCCACTGTGAGTAACGGTTGGAAATATGAACCCCATTCCAGTTTTCAGCTCTAGCACCTGTGGTTCACCGTCTTTGGGGTAAATTTTAAGGGTGCCACCCTGAAGTATGTATAGTGTAAAGTCTGGATGCGTGTGCATGCCGACAGAATCTCCAGGATTAAGTGTCACTTCATGTAATTTTACGTTAAGTGTGTCAGCAAGAACCTTATTAAATGCAGCCTCTACTTTAACTGGGTCCATAGCCGGGTCATAAGAAGGCAATGTGGCTGTTTCACTTTTAGAGACATCCGTTTTTGCTGTTTCATCTTTCTTGGATTGTTCATTGCATGCCATAATGGTCATTGCCATAAGAAATGAAAAAATAATACCTGCGTTAGTTTTCTGTTTCATGTTTTTTATTTTTAATGAAGAATAAATTACAATTTAACTATTAAAAT
>JAYWCV010000276.1:0-3323 GCA_043780275.1 Chitinophagaceae bacterium | reverse complement strand
TGCGGAAATAGTTGATTTTGTGTAGGAAGAATTTCCAGAAACTGCACACTCATTTCATTAGCCAGTTTTTCATCGGCAATTTTAAAATCAAGCAGTGCCAGCCACATCCTTTTAAACCGAAGATCAGCTTGCTTGATGAATCCGTTACGATACCGTTTCCACAGCATTTCGTTGTACTTGGAATAAATGGAATAAAACAAATCAAAGTCATCAATGCCTCTTTCACGTAGGTTTTTTATTTCAAAAAGTTCCAGCATACAAAATCTTGCATTGGTTTCAAAATCCCAGATAGTGTGGTCAAGGTCAAAAAACAAGTGTTTATATTTGTCTTGGTCCTGAAGAGGATTGGCAGTTTTATTTTTCATCATTGGTCCGCAATTTACAGAACTAATATTTTATAAATGAATCTCATGAATTCTTCTTCCGGTAAAAAAATGTTGAATGTAGTCATTTCAGGCGCATCAAAAGGTATTGGAAAAGCCATGGCAATCCGGTTTGCAAAAGGCGGTCATAATTTATTTATTTGTGCAAGAGGGGAGATTGCATTGTACAAAACACTGGAAGAATTGATGAATGAATTTCCAGACATTACGGTAAAAGCAAAAGCCTTCGATTTGAGTGATGCAAGCACTGCAAAAGAATTTGCTGCCTGGTGTTTAGGTCATGCAATTCCGGATGTACTGATAAATAATGCAGGAACATTTTTCCCCGGATCTGTACATAATGAAGAAGAAGAATTTCTTGAAAAAACGATGGAAGGCAATTTGTACAGTGCATATCATGTTACAAGAGGGTTGCTGCCTGCAATGATGGAGAAAAAAGCGGGAAGGATTTTTAATATATGTTCTATTGCTGCTTTAAGTGCTTATGCAAATGGCGGATCATACAGTATCAGCAAAGCGGCCATGCTGGGGTTCAGTAAAAACCTTCGGGAAGAAATGAAACCATATGGAATAAAGGTTACTGCAGTAATGCCTGGAGCAACCTATACCGATTCATGGGCTGCAAGCGGTATAGAAGAAAATCGTTTTATGCCGGCGGAAGATATTGCTGAAATGATTTATTCAATTACACAATTATCTGATCGGACCGTAGTAGAAGAAATTATCATGCGTCCACAATTAGGTGATATCTGATCTTATTCTGAAAACTTATATCCCACAGATCTGATAGAGTGAAAGTATTTTGGATTGCGACTATCCATTTCAAAATATTTTCTGAAATTCAAAATGAAGTTATCAATCGTTCTGGTTGTAGGGTAAACATTATAACCCCAAACAGCCTGTAATATTTTTTCCCGAGTCACTACATCATTTTTGTTTTCTATCAGCAGTTTTAAAAGCATGACTTCTTTTTTACTTAGGTTTATTTTTTCCCCCTTTTTATTGATGGCTTCCTGTGCTTTGAAATCAATGGTATTTTTCCCGAATGAATAGGTATCACTGACTGTTTCTTTATCCTGGAGTTTTTTGTTTTTATCAATCAATTTCTGAACTCTTAATAAAAGTTCCTCCAAGTTAAAAGGTTTGGTCAGATAATCATCGGCTCCTTTCTTGAGTCCTGTTACACGGTCTATGCTGCTGTTTTTAGCGCTTAGGATAAGAATGGGTACTTCAGTGTTTGATAAACGAATAGTCTCGGTTACGCTGATGCCATCCATTCCCGGTAACATTACATCGAGGATGATCAGATCAAAATATTCTGACTGAAATGCTTTCAATGCTTTAACTCCATCATATGCCGAAGTAACTTCATACCCCTCTAACTCGAGATTGAGCTTAAGTGCTTCATGAAGATTTTCTTCATCTTCAACCAAAAGAATGGAATATTTAGTTGTTGTTTGCATTTGATTTGGCAAAAGTTATGGCAAATTTACTGCCATTGGGCAAATTGTCTGTCACGATAATGTTTGCATTATGCCATAAAGCGATTCGCTGACAAAGATATAGGCCTAATCCGGTTCCTTGTGTCTTTCTGGTAGTCTCACTTCCTATCCGGTAAAATTTTCCAAATATTTTATTTTTTTCATTTTCCGGAATTCCTGATCCTTCATCAATGATAGCTAAGGTTACTTTGTTTTTCTCTTCAAATAAAGTACAGGTTACCGGGTTGTCTTTTGGTGAGTACTTCAGTGCATTTTCCAATACATTATTGATCAACATTTCCAGCAAAAACGAATCGCCGTTTATTTCAAGCTCCTCTTGTATTTCTTCATTAAAAATTCGCTCCGGGTAACGGTTCCTGAAGTCAGTAATCCGGTCTCTTGTCAGATCGGAAAAATTTAATTCTTCTGAAGAAGGTTTATATCCTTCGGCATCCAATTGTGCAGAGACAAGAATATTGTTGGTCAGCGTATTCAGACGGGTTGTTTCCTGCAAGGTCATCCGCAACAACTTATTTCTTTTTTCTGTATCCAGGTCATGTTTCAGGATGGTTTCCAGGTTCAGTTTTGCAACAGAGATAGGGGTTTTCAACTCATGTGTAACAGCCATCATGAAATTCTGTTGTTGATTATGAAAACGGATCTGATTCCGTACCGAGCGATATACAAACACTGCACCGATAATGATCAATAGAAAAAAGATTGTGCCCTCTCCAATAAATTTTGTTGAGTCTCTTTTTCTTAGATTTTGCAAACGATTATATTCCTGTTGATACAGATCGGGAAAAACAACTTTATCAATGGAAGCATCCAGCTGATTGACCCTGAATTCGAGCATCGTTTCACTTTGTTTTTCTAGCGAAACAAACCACCAGAATAAAGCGGTTACCATATAAGCCAACAAAACCCAGTAAACGATAATGGCTCTGCGTAATTTTATTTTGGTGCTAACAGACATGTATTGCTTAATCTGTAATTTGTTTAGTTGGTTAATTTGTTGCAGCTGCGGATTTCTCTACCCTTAAGCCTACGTTCATCACATGCAGCAATGGATCTTCCCGCATAATCTGCTCAATCGAAAAATTATATTCACCGGCTTTCATCTTGATTGGGTTTGTCAGCTTGATACGGTGTTCGTAAATATCGTCCATACTTGAACCTAGCCATCCCTTTTCATTGGTTGCAAGCGGTAGTTCGAAACTGGCTTTGTGTGCCAACTCTCCGGGTGGTTGAGAATACAGATTGATCCAGATATTATTGAAACTGTATTTTTCGTTGTGCCTGAGTATCAGATAAAGCTGATATGAAGTACTGGTATCTGTGATGTTGAATGTGAATTTAGGTTTATAGCTGCTGCTCCATTTATGCTGGGGTATAGCCACGTTTTTTTCAAACAGATCAAGTGTTGTGCAAGATGTGAAAAACAACACTGTCAGCAAAG
>JAYWCV010000275.1:0-5298 GCA_043780275.1 Chitinophagaceae bacterium | reverse complement strand
TTGACCGATTTTGGGGTGAACGCCACCGGCACACTGCACATGCTTGAATTGTCAAGGCTGCATTGTCCCGATGCCGTATTTATTTTTACTTCCACCAATAAAGTATATGGCGATACGCCCAATGCCCTTCCGTTGGTAGAGTTGGAAACCCGGTGGGAGATTGACAAAAATCATCCTTATTTTGAAAGGGGTATTGATGAGCAGATGAGTATTGACAATACCAAGCATTCTTTATTTGGTGCATCCAAAGTGGCTGCTGATGTGATGGCACAGGAATATGGAAAATACTTTGGAATAAAAGTAGGTATTTTCCGGGGTGGTTGTCTTACCGGTTCCCGCCATTCGGGGACACAACTGCATGGCTTTTTATCCTACCTGATGAAATGTGCCATTACCGGCGATCATTATTCTGTTTTCGGGTACAAAGGAAAACAGGTAAGGGATAATATTCATAGTTGGGACCTGGTAAATATGTTCTGGCATTTTTATCAAAATCCGAGAAACGGAGAAGTTTATAATGCTGGTGGTAGCAGGCATTCCAATTGTAGTATGCAGGAAGGGATTGCTTTGTGTGAAACCATATCCGCAAAAAAAATGAATTATTCTTATGTAGATGATAATCGTATCGGTGATCATATCTGGTGGATCAGCGATGTACAGAAATTTAAAAACCATTACCCCGGTTGGGATTTTAAATATAACCTCGAAGATACGCTTGTTCAAATCTTTGAAAGCATGACGGCAAGAATCAAAACAGGTATTGTTTCCTGAACATTATGAATTATATCAGGTACATCTAATAATTAGATAGAAAGAAATTGAAACATGAAAATGAAGCTGTATTAGTAATGAAAAATATTTTATATAAGATATTATACAAACTGGGATATGAGAAGAGATATGGCAAAGTCATGAAAAAGTTTTTGCGAGTTGAAAAAACAGCTTATAATAACCAGGTAATACTTTCTGAAAGTAAAGCGAATCAATTAATCATTGAGAGTATTAAAGCTGGTAAACCTTGTTTTATTGCAAGGCTTGGTTCTGTAGAGCTTTCTGTTTTATATAACTACTATTTATTTGCCAATAAAAAATCGGTTAAATGGGATTTTAGAATTTTAGAAAATTTACATAGAAACGCCGGGTTTTTCCCAATTACAAATTATCAAGTTGAACAATTTGCTAACCTTTATAAAGAAGAATTAAAGGAAATTGACATAATGGGTGTTTGGTTTAATGAAGGAGAAGAGGAAATATGTAAACAGTTTTGTAAGAATGTCGAATACATTCCGTTAGCAGCAATTGAACCCTACTATCACGAAAACCCTTGGAGTGAATATCTTGCCGGGAAAAAGCTGTTGGTTATACATCCTTTTGAAGATTCTATTAAATATCAGTATCATAATCACCGGGATTTACTTTTTTCTAATAAAAAAATATTACCTGAATTTGATTTAATAACCATAAAAGCAGTGCAAACTATTGCCAATAATAATAGCGAAGGGTTTAAGAATTGGTTTGATGCTTTGGATTGGACGTATAAGCAGATTGATCAGTTGGACTTCGATATTGCTATAATAGGTGCTGGTGCATATGGGCTACCTTTGGGAGCCTATATTAAGCGAAAAGGTAAAATGGCCATACATATGGGAGGTGCAACACAGGTATTGTTTGGTATTTTAGGAAAACGATGGGAATCAATGCCTGAAATCAGCAAGCATTTCAATAATAACTGGAAGCGACCTTTTCCAAATGAAGTACCATCTGGTTCAAAAACCATTGAAGATGGCTGTTATTGGTAACAATTTCACAATAAAAACATGTTAGAAACACCGGTACTTTTTTTAGTGTTCAATCGGCCAGATACAACGGCCCAGGTATTTGAAGCCATACGGCAGGCCAAACCCAAACAATTATTTGTGGCAGCTGATGGACCAAGACCCGATAAGGAAGGTGAAAAAGAAAGTTGCGAAGAAGTAAGAAAGATTGCTACTGCTATTGATTGGGATTGTGAATTAAAAACTTTGTTCAGAGATGAAAACCTTGGTTGTGGGAAGGGCCCTGCTCATGCTATAAACTGGTTTTTTGAGCAGGTTGAACAAGGTATTATCTTGGAAGATGATTGTTTGCCTGATTTAAGTTTTTTCAACTTTTGCGAAGAGCAATTGAATAAATTTGCTTTTGATGAAAATATATTTCATATCAGTGGCTGTAATATTCAGTTCGGGCTAAGAAGCACAAGAGATCAATATTATTTTTCCAATATTCCACATATGTGGGGTTGGGCGACCTGGAGGAGAGCCTGGAATAAATATGACTTTAATTCATTAAAAAATTTTAACCGGTATAATATCGATGATTATTGGATAGGGGAGTTTGAAAGTGTATTAAAAGGGGACGTAGATGCATGGGATTATCAATGGCTTTATACAATACAAATAAATAAGAGTATTTGTATTACTCCTTCAATAAGTCTAGTAGATAATATAGGATTTAATAAAAATGCTACACATACTAAAAAGCCACCTGATTGGTATTTTTTTGAAGAAAAAAACTATATTAAACAATTACCGAATCCGAATAAGGTGTTGGTTAATAAAAATGCTGACTTGTTAACTATGCAATTACTGAATGGGAATCTTTCCTTAAAGAATAGGATTAGGGTTAAGCTAGATAAATTCTTAAGATTATTCAACTAAAAATCATTATTTAAGATGTCTACAATAAAAAAGAATAAATCTTATCTATTTTTTCGAGAGCATGTACTGAATTTATTTAATTCTATTAAAAACATTAAAAAGGAAAAAAAAAATTATAACTCTTTAGGAATTCCATTTAAAGAAATACTGCGCTTAAAAAACTTACCATACAAGTATAATGGAGAAACTTGCTTGTTTGGTAAAAAAATACAAATAAATAGTCCATTTTGGTATTTATTCGGGTTGAAAGAAATCTTTTTTGAAAAACAGTATTTATTTCAAACCACAAACACTTCTCCTATAATTATTGATTGTGGTTCAAATATAGGATTGAGTATCATTTTTTTTAAAAGGCAATACCCTGAATCAAAAATTGTTGCATTTGAAGCAGATGTTGAAATATTTAAATTATTAGAGTACAATATTCAACAATTTGATTTTAAGGGTGTAGAATTAAACAATAAAGCCATTTGGGTTAATGAAGAAATTTTAAACTTTAATAGAGACAGTGCCGTTGGTGGGAAACTTGATACTTTAAATTCTCAAAATAATTCAGAAGAAAGTAATGTACATGGAGTTCGATTAAAAAATTTGTTGTCAACTAAAGTTGATTTTCTAAAAATTGATATTGAAGGAGCAGAATATAAGGTATTAGAAGATTGTAAAGATTCTCTAATAAATGTGCAAAATATTTTTATTGAATATCATTCAACTAATGATAATAAATCTCAGGAACTTTCACTTTTATTAAGCATATTAGAAAGAAGTGGTTTTAGATATTATATAAAAGAAGCATGGCAAACAAAAATGTTTCCATTTACAGAAAAGGATGTCAATTCTTATTTTGATCTTCAGTTGAATATTTTTGGATATCGAGTATAAAACTTATAAATACAGAAACGAAATGGATGATTGTGTTGCATTTACAGTTTGTTCAAATAATTACCTCCCACAGGCTTTTACCTTAGGGCAATCTTTAACTAAAGAAAATATTGTTTTACGATTTTTAATTATTCTGGTCGATAAAAAAAAACATGAGCTAAATTATGGTGAATTCAATTTTGAAATAATTGAAATACAGGAAATTGAACCTGAAATACAAACTTTAGCTGAAAAATATAATATTATAGAATTAAGTACTTGTGTAAAACCGAAAGTATTTCAATATCTATTTAAGAAGTTTGAAGACATTAAACACTTTTTTTATTTTGATCCTGATATTTATGTTTATAGTTCAATTGGAATGATTCGGGAGGAATTAGGGAATAAGGAAATCATACTGACTCCGCATATTCTTAATCCAATTCAAATTGATAACATTCAGCCCAACGAAAATCTTTTTTTAAAATTTGGGATATATAATTTAGGATTTATTGCTGTAAAAAAGTCTGAAAATGTAAATAGATTCTTGGAATGGTGGTTAGGTCATACTTATCATACAGGAGCAATAAACTTATCTCTAGGTCAATTTGTCGATCAGTTGCCAATTAATTTAGTGCCCATATTTTTTGATAATGTTGCAATATTAAAAGATCCCGGATTGAATGTTGCTCCTTGGAACTTGCATGAAAGAAGTCTAAGCTTTCGAGATGATACTTATTATATTAATGAGAGACACCCATTAATATTTCTGCACTTTAGTAATTTTAAGCCAACAAAAGATTTGAAAATAACTTCAATGGATTGGTATCAACGGGTATCACTAAGTTTAAATAAAACACTTGAAAAAATATATTTAGAATACCGAACAACATTACTCAAAAATGAATATGAAAGTTATTCAAAATATGTCCCATACTATAACTCATTTACCAAGATAAAAAGAGTGTCAATTATTACTCGAATTTGGAATAAGGTTAAATCATTTTGATATTAACTATGGGATCACCTGTAATATCTATTGTAACCCCCTCTTTTAACCAAGGACAATATCTGGAACAAACTATAGATTCTGTTTTGTCACAGGGATATCCCAATCTGGAATACATGGTAATGGATGGCGGCAGTACGGACAACTCTGTAGAGATCATTAAAAAGTATGCAAAGCATCTTACTTACTGGGTTAGTGAAAAAGACAAGGGCCAGAGTGATGCGATCAATAAAGGGTTTCCAAAAGCCACGGGAGAGATTTTTAACTGGATAAATAGTGACGATTATTATGAACCAGGAAGTTTAAAACATATTGCCAATCAATTTTCAGATACAACGATAAATTGTTATTGTGGTATCAGCCGGATCTTTGGAGAAGGGAAAGAGAATTTCAGTACAGGAACCGATATTTATCCGGGAAATCTGCATAAAACAATTGGCTGGGCCCGAATAGATCAACCCGAAACTTTTTTCCGTCGTTCTGCAATTAATGAAATTGGGCTGTTAAACGAAAGCTTGCATTATGTAATGGATAGGGATCTCTGGATCCGTTATCTATGTCGGTTTGGGTTGGAGGGGATTAAAAAAGATAAACAGTTACTGGTTCATTTCCGTTTGCATGGTGCCTCCAAAACAGTGACTCTTCAGGATAAATTTCAGCAAGAACATCTTAGTCTTTATTATACTTATGCTAAACAAAATAAGCTTGTAGAATATATTAGAATAATGGAAG
>JAYWCV010000274.1:0-2523 GCA_043780275.1 Chitinophagaceae bacterium | reverse complement strand
CTTGATACTGGATACTGGATACTTGAAACTTTACAATTAAGTTGTTAGGTATGGAATTCATTGTGATTTCTTTCCACTGCCTGAATAAAGTTGTTTAGCTTTTTTCCTAAATGTTCCAGCTTTAAGTGCAATGATTTGTATAGAATTTCATCTTTAAGAGATTCGGTTTCAAAAAGTGTTTCAAGATGGTCAATGGTTTCATCATTTGAGGATAAAGAATAGATTAAGAATTTAATAAAGTCTGCTTTATACTTTCTTCTTCCGTAACCCTCAACAATATTGCTTCTGACAGATTTTCCCGACCTGCGAATTTGTTGTGCTTCTTCAAATTGTTCAAACCTGGGAAGTGTAAAAGTCATTTTATGAATATCAATTGTCAACTCCCTTGCCAATTGCCAAATCTCCAATTTTTTATAGCTCATGGACAACTGATTTAATTTGAGAATAAATAACAAATTAATCAACCAACATTTAAGAATCAAATTTCTTGTCCAAAAAATCCAGTATCCAGAATCCAGTATCCAGTATCTAGTATCTTCTCTTTATGTACATTTGCAAAAAACAAATAAATAATAATCATGGCTAAAATTAAAGTAGATAATCCGGTGGTTGAACTGGACGGAGACGAGATGACAAGGATCATCTGGAAATTTATAAAAGACAAATTAATTCTTCCTTATCTGGAAGTTCCGATTCAATATTTTGATTTAGGAATGGAATACAGGGATGAAACCAACGACCAGGTTACTATTGATGCAGCCAATGCCATCAAGGCTTGTGGTGTGGGCATCAAGTGTGCCACCATTACACCCGATGAAGAAAGGGTAAAAGAATTTAACTTGAAGCAAATGTGGAAGAGCCCGAACGGCACCATCCGCAATATTTTAGACGGCACCGTTTTTCGTGAGCCGATTGTAATGCAAAATGTTCCAAGATTGGTTACTAACTGGACTGCTCCCATCATTGTTGGCCGTCATGCTTTTGGCGATCAGTACCGGGCAACCGATACCGTAATTAAAGGCAAAGGAAAACTAACGATGACCTTTACCCCAGAAGGCGGTGGCGAAGCTCAGGTTTTTGAAGTGTATAATTTTAAAGGCGATGGCGTTGCCATGAGCATGTACAATACCGACGAAAGTATTTTTGGTTTTGCAAGAAGTTGTATGAATATGGCGCTTACCAAACAATGGCCGCTGTATCTTTCTACAAAAAATACCATCCTTAAAAAATACGACGGAAGGTTTAAAGATATTTTTGAAGAAGTATATCAGCATGAATTTAAAACAGCTTTTGATGCAGCAGGCATTGTGTACGAACACCGCCTGATTGATGATATGGTTGCCAGTGCATTAAAATGGAATGGCAATTTTGTATGGGCCTGTAAAAATTATGATGGCGATGTACAAAGCGATACCGTGGCACAAGGCTTTGGCAGCCTGGGTTTGATGACTTCTGTTTTAGTAACTCCTGATGGAACCACCATGGAAGCAGAAGCGGCACATGGAACGGTTACCCGTCATTATAGAGAGCACCAAAAAGGCAAACCAACTTCTACCAATCCCATTGCATCTATTTTTGCATGGACCAGAGGTTTGGCTTTTCGTGGTAAATTAGATGACAACCAGCCCTTGATTGATTTTTGCAATGCTTTAGAAACTGTATGTATTGACACAGTTGAAAGTGGCAAAATGACAAAAGATTTAGCGGTATGTATTCACGGAAATAAAGTAAATCACGGCGAACATTATTTATATACCGAAGAGTTTTTAGATGCTATTGATGCAAACCTGAAAACAAAAATGGGCATGTGATGAATTTTGAATTTATAAAAAAAGTCCTCAGAAAATTCTGAGGACTTTTTTTATAAATTATTTTTTAGTTTACGAAATCATGCATCCTCTTTTTTTAAAAAAGAGCAAAATAAAAAATTTTGCTTGCTGTTAAAGGGTGTAAGGTGATCTTCGGTGATACATTTTTGTTTTTTAAAATCCTGTTGCAACAAACCTGATAAAGTTGTTTCGTTATATTTTTTAACCGCTAATCCGCTGCAAAAATCGGGGCCGGTTTCACTGAATGTGCCTATAATAGCCACCGCATTTTTTTGAGTTGATTTTTTTATGATACTGTAATAATGCTCAATCTCCGGGGCTGTTGTAAGAAAATGAAAGGCAGCCCTATCGTGCCAAAAATCAAATTTTTCAGTGGGTTCAAATTCATTTACATCTGCAACAATCCAGTTAATTTTTTTTGCATTATCACCCAGGCGTTTTTTTGCTTTTTCCAATGCTGCTGATGAAATATCCAGCACCGTAATATTTTCAAATCCCTTTTCCAACAATACATCCACCAGTTTACTATCACCCCCACCGATATCAATTATTTTTGATTGTTTCGAAATTGTAAAGTCTTTCAGTAATTCCATTGTGGTAATGGGATAGTCCTGCGTCCAGCTTACTTCAGTAGGTTGTTTATGTTGGTAAATATCTTCCCAATGGGATTGCAATTTTTTATTACTCATTGTTT
>JAYWCV010000273.1:0-15032 GCA_043780275.1 Chitinophagaceae bacterium | reverse complement strand
GTGGGTAAATATTCGGCAGGTATAAAATGATAACCGAGTTCACTGATGGGGATCTTTCCAACAATATTCATTCAATTTTATTTAGATGCTCTAAGTTCTTTGTTTTGATTGAAAGAACAATACAATAAACCTGAATGGATAGATATATATACTGATTAGCAATCTACTCTTTGCCATAGTTCGTGCCTTCAAACCATTTTCATTGGTAGCAATAGTTTCGGTCCATGAAGACATGAATCGAGGTGGGGGAATATTTTCTTTACTCCACCGTTACCGATTTTGCCAGGTTTCGTGGCTTGTCTACATCCTGGCCTTTTAGTACGCCAATATAGTAAGCTAATAATTGCATGGGTATTACACTTAGCATAGGAGCCATTATTTCATCAGCTTCTGGGACAGTCATAGAATCTGTACAGATATCTATTGTATCCTGATCGCCTTCTGTAACGACTGCAATCACCTGACCTTTTCTGGCTTTTATTTCCTGCATATTACTGACTACTTTTTCGTGGAAACTATCTTTGGTTGCTATAAAAACGACCGGTAAATTTTCATCAACCAGTGCAATAGGGCCATGCTTCATTTCAGCAGCCGGGTATCCTTCTGCGTGGATATATGAAATCTCTTTCAGTTTCAATGCACCTTCTAAAGCAACCGGGAAATTATATCCCCGCCCCAAGTAAAGAAAATCACGGGCATCCTTATATTTTTCTGCAAGTGCTTTTATATGGTCTGTATTTTCCAGAATTTTTGCAACTTTATCAGGTATGGCACTTAATTCATTCGTTAAATGAGTAAACCTTTCTTCACTGATTGTTTTTTTATCTTTTGCAATTTTTAAAGCAATCATCGTTAACACAGCAAGCTGGGCAGTGAATGCTTTAGTAGATGCAACTCCAATCTCCGGTCCGGCATGGGTATATGCACCACCATGAGAAGTACGGGCAATCGAAGATCCCACCACATTAACAACCCCCAATATAATTGCCCCTTTCGATTTTGCATTTTCAATAGCAACCAATGTGTCCGCTGTTTCCCCGCTTTGAGAAACCGCAATAATAACATCTCCTTCGTTGATTACCGGATTACGGTAACGAAACTCTGATGCATATTCCACTTCTACATTTATCCGGCATAATTCTTCAAAAATATATTCAGCTATTAATGCAGCATGCCAGCTTGTTCCACAAGCAACCATAACTATCCGGTTGGCATTCATTATCTGATCGGCATATTCCTGAATGCCAGCCATGGTAATGGTTCCATTGTTAACATCCAGCCGGCCACGCAGACAATCAAAAATAGTTTGTGGCTGTTCGTAAATTTCTTTCAGCATGAAATGGTCGTATCCACCTTTTTCAATAGCTGCTAATTCCATGTCCAGTTTCTGAATGTAAGGCGTTATTGTTTCATTCCCCAGGTTTTTAAGGATCAATTCATCCGATTTGATGATGGCCAATTCATAGTCATTTACATACACCACTTCTTTGGTATATTCAATAATGGGTGATGCATCTGATGCAAGAAAATGTTCGCCTTTACCAACACCGATTACCAGCGGACTTCCTTTTCTTGCAGCTATTAACGTATCCGGATTGTCCTGATCAATCAACACCAATACATAGGCACCAACAACTCTTTTCAATGCAATTCGAATGGCTTCTTCTAATGAACAATTATTATTTTCTTTAATGTCTTCAATGAAATAAAGGAGTACTTCCGTATCCGTTTCACTTTTGAATGAATACCCTTTGTTCAGCAATTCTGTTTTTAATTGTACATAATTTTCAATAATACCATTGTGGATCATGGCTATTTTTCCACTGGCCGAAGTATGCGGATGGGCATTTACATCATTCGGTTCACCATGTGTGGCCCATCGGGTATGTCCAATGCCAATATGGCCATGAATATCTTTGCCAATGATGGATTCTTCCAATTCGGCTACTCTTCCTTTTTTCTTATACACCCGGAGCCCATCATTTAATAAGGCAATCCCGGAACTATCATAACCACGATATTCTAATCTTAATAATCCTTTAATGATAACAGGATACGCTTCGCGATGACCGATATAAGCAACAATTCCACACATAGAATTTTTATTTTTATTTTTTTCTAAAAAACGAAAGTCGACAAATCAGGTTATTTACCCAAACTATAAAGGGTACGTTTTAAATAATTGCTAAAGGTTGGCAACCCCCGGTTTATGCACCTACCTTAAACGATCAGCAGGGGTTAATTATTTCAACGACTTAATATAATATACTTTCCATCATCAGAAATGCCATGGAAAAATAAATGATTAATCCAGTTACATCAACCAATGTGGCAACAAATGGTGCTGAAGAAACAGCCGGATCGGCGCCAAGTTTTTTTAAGATTAATGGAAGCATGGATCCGGTAAGGCTTCCCCATAAAACAACTCCCAGAAGAGAAAGAGCAACTACAAATGCTATTACAATATAATGTGCACCATAGATGTCAGGAAATATATTTCCCCAAATGATCACCCGCATAAAACCAAATAAGCCCAATGCAGTTCCTAATAAAAGACCTTGTACAATCTCCCGTCGCATAACCTTCCACCAATCTGAAAGACCAACTTCACCTACAGCCATAGCCTGAATTATTAAGGTGGACGCCTGCGAACCACTATTACCACCACTTGAAATAATTAAAGGAACAAATAGTGCCAGAACTATTGCCCTTGCCAGTTCGTCTTGGAAATAGCCCATGGCAGAAGCGGTAAACATCTCTCCTATAAACAATACTAAAAGCCAAAGAATTCTTTTCCGAAATAATTTTAGTACCGGTATTTCAAGGTATGGTTCATCGAGGGCTTCGGTACCTCCCATTTTTTGCATATCCTCACTGAACTCTTCACTGGCCACCCAAAGCACATCATCGATAGTAACTATGCCTAAAAGTTTATTGGTTTCATTTACAACCGGTAATGCCACCCGGTTATTCATTTTAAATGCTTCGTAGGCCAACTCCTGATCATCATTGGCTTTTAAAGCAATAACCCGGTCATCCATCAATTCCGAAACTTTTTTATCGGGGCTATTGAAAATAAATTCACGGATTCTGATATCGTCAAGCAGGTTGCCATTTTCGTCGATGACATAGATCACATCGATTGTTTCACTATTGCTTCCAGTTCGACGGATGATGTCCAACACCTCGGCTACGGTATTTTCTTCAAAAACATATACATAATCCGGTGTCATCAACCTTCCAACGCTATTCTCCGGATAACCTAAAAGGGAAAGCGTAATTTTTCGTTCTTCCGGATTCAGCAACTTGATTAATTCTCGAACCACATTACTGGGCAATTCTTCCAGAAAATCTGTCCGGTCATCGGCCGGTAATTCATTCAGTAATTCGGCTGTTTTATTGGCCGGTAAATCATTGATAATACTTTTTTGTGTGTGGAATTCAAGGATCTTGAAAACACTGCTGGCCCGGTGAATGGACATATTGGCAATGATCTGACTTTCGTAATCCGGGAATTCATAAACCAGTTCGCATACATGACTGATGTTCTGATTATTCAGAAATTCTTTGATCAATAATTTATCCTCTGTTTGGATAATATTCTCAAACTGTTCATTTAAAGTGGGTTGCTCCAATTCTAAAGACATGTGTCAAAAATACAAAGTATGTAACAGGATTTTTGAATCATGCGTAAGATTATTTCTTATTTGTAATTTCGGTCATTGGATGGATAAATAAAACAGTTGTTAAGATGGTATTGAATTGTTTGTATGTAGCTGAGACAGAAAAAATGGGGAAAGGCGTTTTTACCTCTGCCGGCATTGATGCAGATGAAATAGTTGAAATAGCTGAGGTGATTGTTTTGTCAGCCGATGACAAGCTATTGCTGAATAAAACAAAATTGAAAGATTATATTTTTGATTGGGGATACGACCATCAAGCTTGTTGTATGGCATTGGGAAATGTGCCAATCTATAATCATTCGGCAAAAGCTAATTGTGAATACAGCATGGATTTTGAACTGAATATAATCATCGTAAAGACTATCCGGGAAATAGAATCGGGAGAGGAATTATTCATCAATTATATGGGAAACTGGAATGATGACAAACCGGTTTGGTTTGATGCTGTTTAATATTATTTCAACTTCGATTTTATTTCCTGCAATTTCAATAAAGCCTCCACAGGAGTCAGCCTGTTGATGTCAATATTCTCTAGGAGCTTTCTGATTTCGCCAAAAGTTTCACTGTGTGCATCAAAAATGCTCAACTGTATTTTCGGATCTGAAATAGTTTTTACCGAATTCTCCATTCCATCATCCACATGTTTTTTTTCAAGCTGTATAAGTATTTCATTGGCCCTGTTCACAAGCTGGTTTGGCATGCCCGCCATCTTAGCAACGTGTATTCCAAAACTATGTGTACTTCCGCCGGGAGCCAGTTTCCGCAGAAAAATAATTTTATTGCCAACTTCCTTGTTGCTGATATGAAAGTTTTTAACCCGTGGTAACCGTTCTTGCAACTCATTTAATTCGTGGTAATGCGTTGCAAAAAGGGTAGTGGGTTTTTGAGCTGATGAATGCAGGTATTCAACAATACTCCATGCTATGGAAATGCCGTCATAGGTAGATGTGCCCCTGCCGATTTCATCCAGTAAAATCAAACTTCTGGCTGTGAGATTATTGATGATGGATGCCGTTTCGTTCATCTCCACCATGAATGTGGATTCGCCACCACTTAGGTTATCCGATGCTCCCACACGGGTAAAAATTTTATCAGTCAATGGAATTCTGGCGGCTTCTGCCGGTACAAAACTTCCCATATGTGCCATCAGGGTGATCAGCGCAGTTTGTCGCAGCAAGGCTGATTTTCCACTCATGTTCGGGCCGGTCAGGATGATGATCTGTTGATCCTCTTTATTCAATTCGATGTCATTACTGATAAATGATTCACCTAACGGAAGATTCCGTTCTATCACCGGATGACGGCCAGCTTTTATCTGCAATTCAAAACCATCGTGTAATTGTGGTTTCCGGTATTGATATTGAATGGCATTATGTGCAAAGCAACAAAGGCAATCCATAACCGCTAAAATATTCCCGTTTGTTTGTACCGGTTGAATATAATCAACGAGGCCGTTCAGCAACATGTCAAATAAATCAGATTCAATTTTCAGGATCTTTTCTTCTGCACCGGTTATCGTTTCTTCATACTCTTTCAGTTCGGGTGTGATATATCTTTCGGCATTTGTCAGTGTTTGTTTACGAATCCAGTTCTCCGGCACTTTATCTTTATGCGTATTCGTGACTTCCAGGTAATATCCAAATACATTATTGAAACCAATTTTCAAGGAACTGATACCGGTAGCTTCTGTTTCCTTTTGCTGCATTTGTACAAGGTATTCTTTACCGTTTTGCGAAATAGTTCGGAGCTTATCCAGTTCTTCATTTACTCCTTTGTTTATGATTCCACCTTTATTCGACATGGCCGGTGGATTTTCAACAATCTCATAAAAAATTTTATCTGCAATTACCGGACAGGGGTTCAATGCATCCCCCATTCTTTTCAGATAATTATTGGAAGAAGAAAGGCCAAGTGTTTTTATTATTTCAATTTGTTTTAAGCCACGGGCCAATTGCAATACCTCTCGTGGACTGATTTTTTTCACCGGTATTTTGGAAACAAGCCTTTCAATATCGCCGCATAATTTTATATGTTGAGTTAGTGTATTGCGCAGATCGGTTTCTTTAATAAATAGTTCTGTTAAATCTAACCGTTCATTGATCTTTGAAATGTCTTTTAATGGGAAAACAATCCATCTTCTTAATAATCTTGCACCCATTGCTGAAACCGTATTATCCAATACTTCCAGCAAAGTTTGTCCGCTTTCTGAATTTTTATGAATCAATTCAAGGTTACGAATGGTGAATCGGTCCATCCATAAAAAATCCTGCTTGTCGATGCGGTGAAGAACACTGATATGCTGCAGATTTACATGCTCCGTATCTTTCAGATAATGAAGGATAGCTGCTGCTGCTATCAAGCCGTTTTTCAGATCATCTACGCCAAAACCTTTCAGGGAGTGGGTTTGAAAGTGTTTCAATAAAGTTTCAGTAGCATAATCCTGCTGAAAAATCCATTCATCTAACGTGTAAGTATATAGTTTGCTTCCAAAATATTCTTTAAACATTTTTTGATGCTGCCGTTGAAAGACCACTTCGGCAGGCTTAAAACTTTGAACCAGTTTTTCGGCATATTCACGGTCACCTTCGGCAATAAAAAATTCGCCGGTGGATATATCCAAGAAAGACAAACCGAAAATATCGTCATGAAAATGAATACTGGCTAAAAAATTATTGGTTCCTTTCTCCAATAGTTTATCATCCGTTGCCGTACCCGGCGTCACCATTTCAGTAACCCCTCTTTTAACCACTCCAATGGCTGTTTTAGGATCTTCCAACTGATCGCAGATAGCTACCCGGTATCCGGCTTTCACCAATTTATGCAAATAAGTATCCAATGCATGATGCGGGAAACCAGCCAACTCACTGGAAGCTGTATCTGAATTATTTCTTCTGGTTAAGGTGATGCCTAAAACCTGTGATGCAGTAATGGCATCTTGTCCAAAGGTTTCATAAAAATCACCAACACGAAAAAGCAGGATGGCATCCGGGTATTTTTGTTTAATAGCCCGATGCTGAAGCATCATAGGTGTTGGTCCTGTTTTTAATTTTGTCATTTTTTTGCTGATAACCCTTTGCTGAGAATTTTTCCATGTTTCCATGGCTGACAAATATAATGGCTTTGCCTGTTTACAAAAATATTTATGCCGAATGTGAATTACTTTTGCGCCATGCGAAAATGGAGTATGGATGAATTGAACCGTAAATCGGTCGATGAATTTAAGGAATCAGCGAAAATGCCAATCATTATGGTGCTGGATAATATACGCAGCATGCATAATGTGGGAAGTGCGTTTCGAACAGCAGATGCTTTCCTGATCGAAGGTATTCATTTGTGTGGATTTACCGCCCAGCCACCTCACCGGGATATTCATAAAACGGCTTTGGGAGCAACTGAAACAGTGGAATGGAAATACTTTACCGAAACAACCGAAGCAATTATTTTTTTGAAAAATAAAGGATATGAGGTTTGGGCAATTGAACAAACAGAGGGAAGCCTGATGCTGAATGATCTTTTGATAGAGAAAAATGAAAAAATTGCGGTGGTATTTGGAAACGAAGTGGAAGGTGTGTCGGACGAGGTAATTAAATTATGTAATGGATGTATCGAAATTCCGCAATATGGCATGAAGCATTCATTAAATGTGAGTGTGGCTGTAGGTATCGTTTTGTGGGAATTGGTAAGAACAAGAAAAAATTAATTTTTTATAAATCAGGGTTAAGAAAAATCATTGATGAAACAACTAAAAAATTATCTCAGTTTAATAAAATTCTCTCACAGCATTTTTGCTTTGCCTTTTGCGTTGATAGGTTTTGTACTGGGATTGAAAGCAATGGATTTTATTTTTCCGGTATTGACTTTTGTGCTTGTAATACTTTGTATGCTGTTTGCCAGAACGGCTGCGATGGCTTTCAACCGGTATCTCGACAGAAGTTTTGATGCAAAGAATCCCAGAACTGCTATCCGTGAAATTCCGGCTGGTATTTTATTAAAGGAAAATGTATTGCTGTTTGTAATTTTGAATTGCCTGTTATTTATGGTCAGTTGTTATTTCATCAACCCCATTTGTTTTTATTTATCACCGGTTGCATTGATGGTGATTTTAGGTTATAGTTATACAAAAAGATTTACGGCTCTTTGTCATTTAATACTTGGGTTAGGATTATCCCTTGCTCCGATTGGTGCTTACCTTGCCGTTACCGGAAAATTTGATTTGTTGCCGATCTTGTTTTCTTTCACCGTCCTGTTCTGGGTAAGCAGCTTCGATATTATTTATGCGTTGCAGGATGAAGAGTTTGACAAATCGCAGAAATTATATTCTATTCCTGCATGGCTTGGAAAATCAAAAGGGTTAAGGGTTTCGGAGATTCTTCATGTACTTTGTGCAATATGTTTTTGGGCTGCCGGTTTTTATGGTCAGTTCGGTTTGTGGTATTGGACAGGTGCCGGAATCTTTTTGTCTTTGTTGATTTATCAGCATTTGATTGTAAAACCAAATGACCTTAGCAGGGTAAATCTTGCGTTTATGACTACAAACGGAATTGCATCAGTTATATTTGCGGTATTTGTGATTCTTGATCTTTTTATCAATTAACTGAATCGAAAATCCTGAAATATTTTAAACATGGCAAGAATAATTTGTATAGATTTTGGTTTGAAAAGAACAGGATTGGCCGTCACTGATCCTTTACAGATTATTGCAACAGGCTTAACTACCGTACATTCCAAAGAGTTGACTCCATTTTTAAAAAAATATTTTCAGGAAGAAACGGTGGAATTGATATTGATTGGCGAACCCAAAAACCTGGATGATTCCGATACAGATGCTACGCCTTTAGTTGAAAAGTGCATCAAAGAATTGATGAAGAATTTTCCGGCAATGCCCATAAAAAAAGTAGATGAACGGTATACTTCTAAAATGGCTAAACGAGCCATGATTGACATGGGTATGAAAAAAATGAAACGCAGAAACAAAGCCTTGGTGGATGAAATTGCCGCCACCATTATGTTACAGGAGTATATGCTGACGATTTCTTAATTATTTTTTGCAGATGAATTGGTTAGTAAACTCCTTTAAAATAACTTTGCAACTTCATTTTTAATAAATTTATTTGATGATTCTACCGATTGTAGCATATGGCCATCCTGTTCTTCGTAAAGTATGTGCAGAGATAACACCTGATTTTCCAAACTTAACCAAATTGATTAACGATATGTGGGATACCATGTATGGCAGTAATGGCGTGGGTTTGGCGGCGCCACAAATCAATAAGGATGTACGACTTTTTGTGATAGACAGTGCACAGATGTTTGCTAAAGATGAAGAGGAGGAAGACGAAGAGGAAGAAGAATCATTTCCCGATTCACCCGGCATCAAACAAGTTTTTATAAATGCCCATATTGTAGAATTGAATGGAGAAGAATGGTCGTATAATGAAGGCTGTCTAAGCATTCCCAAGATCCGGGAAGACATTTACAGACAAGAGTCTGTCACAATAGAATTTGAAGATGAAAATTTTGAACTACATACAAAAATCTTCAATGGCATTACGGCCAGGATCATTTTGCATGAATATGATCACATTGAAGGAAAATTATTCATTGATCATATCAGTTTGCTGAAACGGAAATTATTGAAACGTAAATTGGATGATATTTCGAAAGGACATATCAACGTGGATTACAAGATGTTGTTTCCCAAAAAATAAGTTGATTTAGATCTATTCTATAATTTTTTTAGTCTTGGCGTAAGCTTTCCATTTTTCAACAACATTGCTCATATCATCCGGAAGAGGAGATTCAAAATGCATTTCTTTTCCTGTTTTGGGATGAATGAATCCCAGTGTTTGTGCATGCAATGCCTGTCTCGGACACATGGCAAAACAGTTGTCAACAAACTGTTTGTATTTGGTAAAAACAGTGCCCTTTAAAATCCGGTCGCCTCCATAAGTGTCATCATTGAATAATGTATGGCCAATATGTTTCATGTGTACACGAATCTGGTGTGTTCGGCCTGTTTCCAGTTTACATTGTACCATGGTTACATAACCGAAACGTTCAAGTACCGTATAATTTGTCGTGGCGTCTTTTCCATAATCTCCATCCGGGTAAACAGTAAATATTTTTCTTGATTTTAAATGCCTGCCCACATGTCCGATAATGGTTCCGCTATCTTCAACCACATCGCCCCAGACCAATGCAATGTATAGTCGGTTTACGGTATGATCGAAAAACTGCTTGGCCAGGTGAGTCATCGCATTTTTGGTTTTAGCTAAAACCAAAATGCCACTGGTGTTTTTATCAATGCGATGCACTAATCCAAAACGGGGAAGCTCATTCTCAGATAAAGACGGGTTTTTTTCTTGTAAATGCCAGGCAACAGCATTCAGCAAAGTGCCTGTATAATTGCCCGATCCCGGATGAACCACCACACCAACCGGTTTATTGATGATCATGATTTCATCATCCTCATACATGATATTCAACGGAAGGTTTTCGGGAATTACATTGCTTTCATCCGGCGATGTATCAGAATATACAATGATTTCATCATCCGGTTTGATTTTATAATTAGACTTGATTTCTTTTCCATTGACCAATACCATGCCGGTACTGATGGCTCTCTGAACCTTGTTACGTGTAGCACCTTCAACCCGGCTTTGAATAAATTTATCAATCCGAAGTAGTTGCTGGCCCTTATCCACCTGTATGACGAATTTTTCGTATAAGTCGTCACTGACTTCTTCAAACTGCTGGATTTCGTTATCGCTCATGTGAAATTTTATCTGATAATTTGTGCAAAGGTAACTCTTAGAATTTTGTTGGTAAATTTGCCTTTCCATGTCAATAAAACAAAAAATAATATTTCAGGATTTGGGCATAATGGATTACCAAACCGCATGGGATTACCAGGAAAAATTATTAAAACAAAACCTGGATATTAAATCTCACTTGGCTGGTTATACTGTCAATCGTGAATATGATTTACTTTCAGAATCCGATTTGGAAACGAAGCATCATCTTCTTTTTGTTGAGCATCATCCTGTTTACACCTTGGGTAAAAGCGGAAAAGCGGAGCATGTGTTAATCAGTGAAGAAGAACAAAAAAAAAGGGGAATTGAATATTTTAAAACCAATAGGGGAGGCGATATTACCTTTCATGGACCACAACAAATTGTTGGATACCCGATTATTGACCTCGAAAAATTTTATACTGACATTGGAAAGTATCTCCGTAATCTGGAAGAAGTTATTATTCAAACATTAGCCGAATACAATATTTCTGCAGGTCGTTCAAAAGGGGAGACGGGTGTTTGGATCGACCCGGAAATAGCCGGGAAAGAACGAAAAATTTGTGCATTGGGTGTTCGTTGTAGCCGCTGGATAACGATGCATGGTTTTGCATTTAATGTTAATAACGACCTTTCCTATTTCAATCACATAATACCTTGCGGCATTGTAAACAAGCAGGTTACTTCACTGGAAAAGGAGTTGGGAAAGAAAGTGGATTATGAAGAAGTAAAAAATAAATTGAAAAATAATTTTGCAAAAGTATTTGATGCAGATATAATGGAAACTTTTTAAAAATCTTTTTGAAGGAAAAATTTATGTTTTTCCAACAGTTTTTTATTTTCATATAATTCGAATTTGAACCAACCGGCATGGTAGAAACTGGTCCGGTCAATTTTCAGGCTTGGTTTCAGAATCTTCTTTAATTCGAAAAGAAACCGGTCATCTTCTTCAAAGAATTTTATTGAATAGTCCTTCGTTTCTGCTTCTGGTAAATGAATCTGTACATAGCCATCTTTTTGTGTAAACACATACATGGAAGGGGTATAGACGTATGGTTTTATTATTTGCTTTTCAAGTAATGAACTATCATACGTATTGATGATGATGGTTGAATCCGTCGATTTGAAAATAACATGGTTATATAGTAGTTCTGTTACACCGGGTTTTTTATTCGTCAAATTATTTTTTTCATCTATCAAAGAAATTTTTTCTTCTACAATTAACTGTTTTGAAGTATCCAATACCGGTTTTTGCGGATCAGTAAAAATAAATTGAGCATTATCGAGTACAATAAAAAGCCGGTAAAACATGCTGTCAGTAGGGGCTTTGTTATCGAAATACCCATTCTCCGGCAGCATCGGGTCAATGACGGTTAAAATTGTTTTGTAATTTCTCAGGCTATCTGATGAACGTTGTATGCCAATTTGTTTGACAAGTGGGTAACTGTTTTTCCAACTGACAATGATCCGTTTCTTTCCAAAGTTTTTTACAGTAAAATCAGGTAATGTGTCCTGTGCAGATACCTGATCTGAACAAAGAAATCCTAAAAGAATAAATACAAATGCGACTTTTTGCATCCTGTTTTGAAAATTAATGAGTCCGAATTACTGATGCAAACAAAGATAAGGTTACCGTTAATAAAGTTTAAAATATTAACGAACCCTTTGCTAAAGATCTGTTTCCCTGTAATCCGCCACTATGAATAACGAGTATCTCTTCTTTTTTTGTGAAATATTCTTTTTTATATAAGTCGATGATGGCAAAAAATAATTTTCCGGTATAAACAAAGTCAGAAGGAATATTTGTTTGACGGTAAAATTCATTCATGAAATCCAATAATTGCTGATTGTATTTTGCATAACCACCAAACGAATAATCAGGAATAATTGTCCATTTATTTTCTTGCATTTCATCTTCCAATAACAAGTTTATTTCCGATGCAATACTCCAGTTATTTTTCAATATACTGACTCCGGTTATTTTTTGATAAACAGCGGAATTAGCTATTAATCCTGCTGTCATAGTACCTGTGCCAACAGCACAACATATATGAGCATATTTTTCAGACGAAAGGAGATGGAGAATTGTTGATGCCCCTTTCATCCCTTTTATACCATAACCGCCTTCATCAATGACATAAAATTGATCTTTGATTTCATTTAATTCGTCGGGCAATTTTTTATTCGAATAATCTTCCCGACTGATGAAATACAGTTGCATCCCGAGTTCTTTTGCTTCTTCAAGGGTATGGGATAATTTCTTTGATTCTTCTCCCCGGATGATGCCTATTGATTTCAATCCATTCTGTTTTGCCGCCGCGGCAGTTGCAATAATATGGTTTGAATAGGCACCACCAAAAGTCAAGAGGGTTTTCATGTTTTGAGCGATAGCTTCTTCCAGATAAAACCTCAGCTTGAACCATTTGTTGCCTGAAATAACAGGGTGAATTTTATCAAGCCTTAATACCGATATACAAACATCTTTCATGTCAGCATCCTGGTATAGAATTTTATCAATTGTAATTGATTGAAGGTCGATTGCCTGCATTTATTTAATTTCAAATGATTAGGAATGCAAATTAAATTAATTTCGTACCCCAATTAAAACAAATACATGAAACCAACATTAGTGATTCTTGCTGCTGGTATGGCTTCCCGATATGGAAGTATGAAACAGATTCAGGGCTTTGGACCTTCGGGAGAAACGATTATGGATTATTCGATCTATGATGCTATCCGTGCTGGTTTCGGGAAAGTGGTCTTCATCATTCGTGAAGATTTTGCCGATAATTTCAAAGCCATTTTTGAACCCAAATTAAAAGGTCGTATTGCTGTAGATTATGTTTATCAGGAGCTGCATTCTTTTACAAATGGCTTTTCTGTTCCGCCCGAAAGAACAAAACCATGGGGAACTGCTCATGCGGTACTTTGTGCAAAAAATGTAGTAAAGGAGCCTTTTACTGTTATCAATGCCGATGATTTTTACGGACGGGATGCATTTCAGAAGGCACATGATTTTTTGATTACACAATGCAATCAAAACCTGTATGCTATTGTGGGCTATGAATTGGTAAAAACCTTATCTGAAAATGGATCGGTGAGCAGGGGAGTTTGTGAAGTGGATGAAAATGATTCGTTGATATCAATTACTGAAAGAACAAAAATTTATAAAGAAAATGCGGATATCGTTTTTGAAGAAAATGGAATCATGAATATCCTGGATCCTTCAACAAAGGTTTCTATGAATTTCTGGTGTTTCGATGTTTCTGTATTTGAACTAAGCGAGAAATTATTTACTGCTTTTCTCGAAACATTCATGGATAACCCGAAGTCAGAATTTTTTATTCCTATTGTAGCTGATTTTTTTATTAAAAATAAAAATGGCCAGATAAAAGTCATTCCAACTACTTCACAATGGTTCGGTGTCACGTATAAAGAAGATGCAGATGGCGTTCAGGAAAGTTTAAATAAATTAATTGAAAGTAGTGAGTATCCTCAAAATTTATGGGTGTAAAATAATAAAGCTACCATCGGTAGCTTTATTATTTTAATCAACCTTAACCATATAAATATAGTCTTCGATTTTTTTAACCTGTTGCATTTTGTCCAGCCCTTTTAAGGTTGTTCGATATGGAAGTTTTATGTTATCCACGATGCTGCTGTCTTTTTTAATGTCATCCATTGCCTGGTAAATATATTTACCCAAGGTAGCAAACACAACACCATCAGCAGTTGTCTGCTTTGTACTGAGTATCCCGATTATTTCTCCTTTCAGATTCAAAACCGGTCCACCGCTATTACCCGGGTTTGCGGCAACAGCAATCTGGCAAGTTAATGTGTCGCCATTGTAGCCCGATTTTGCACTCAGGTATCCTTCACCATAAACGATCTCATTTCTTGGGAATCCTAAAGTGTAAATAGGTTCTGATAAATCAGATGAAGTTTTTTTGATGGTATAAGGAATAGATGGAAGTTGTTTATAATTTTCGTCTTCAATTTTAAGAATGGCAATATCCCGTTCTTTATCTACAAAAATTAATTTAACTGCATATTCTAAACCATTATTGTTTTGAACAACAATGTGTTTGGCATTTGAAATAACGTGAGCATTTGTAACCAGGTAACCTTTTACATCAATCAGGAAACTGGTGCCGCCTGATTTGTAAACTACATCAGAATTGATCTTCGTCTTAACATTTTTGATTTCTCTATCCTGAATACGATACTTGTTTTCCAGTTCATTGTACTTCCCTTTTAATTGGGCAATTTCCCTGGTAGGTGCAACGGGGCTCAGCAACCAGATAAATGAACTGATCGTTAATGTGGTGATACCGGCTATGGCAGCGGCAATAGAAGCAACCCGTTTATATTTATTAAAGAGATAAATAACCTTTGCTTTTCCCTGTAATCTGGATGATTCGATCAATCCTTTTTCTGAAAGATCAATATGTGTATCCTGCAAAAGTGATTTGAATTTCTTCCATTCACCAAAGCGATTAAGTTGTTGTAAAAACAAGGTATGTTCTACAACCATCTGATCCACTTCCGGATTTGATTT
>JAYWCV010000272.1:0-11241 GCA_043780275.1 Chitinophagaceae bacterium | reverse complement strand
ATATTTACTGCGATGAATGGCTATACTGTTTTTTAAAATATAGTATTGCAGGCATTGACTCAAGTACGTATAATTTTCCAATGACAGTTTCTGCAGTTTTACAGAATCAATAAAATAGCGGGTTAAATAATGGTTCAATTTTTTAAACCCATCGCTTGCTTTTTGATGCGATTGAATGACCGGAGAATTTAAATGCCGGTCTTTTTGATCCGTAAAAGATTTTACGGTATTCCAGTTGGGCATGGCCTGCATACCATATTCACTGATGAAGCGGCCGGTTTTGTGTTCAAAAACTTCCCAGTCTTCCAGTCCCCACCAGAGACCCCAATAATGACTATCGCCTTCTGTAAAACTTTGTTTATGCCCCCAGCCAATTTTGGGTGATGTAGAAATATAGGGCCTGTTGCCATCAAATTCGTCCACCCATTTTTTCAAGCTGTCTTCAAACAGCCGTTTGTAATCATTCCAAACCTTTGACGAATCTGCTCCATGCAAATTGAATTGTTTTTGCCAGCCCCAATTTTTCCATGCCTCGTCAATTTCATTATTGCCACACCAGAGTACAATGCTTGGGTGATGCTTCAGACGGTTAACCTGGTATTTCACTTCTGCACGTACATTTTTAAAAAAAGAATCATCTCCCGGGTACATGCCTCCGGCAAACATAAAATCCTGCCAAACCATGATGCCCATTGAATCGCAGAGCTCATAAAAATCATCCGATTCATATATGCCACCACCCCAAACCCGTAGCATATTCATGTTGGCTTCTTTTGCCATCAGTAAAAGTTTGCGGTAATCATCTCTGCTTGTTCTGTGTAAAAAAACATCTGCCGGAATCCAGTTTGCCCCTTTAGCATAAATGGGTTTACCGTTTTTTTCAAAATAAAAAGAAATACCAATACTGTCTTTTTGCTGAATAAGTTTTACCCTGTTATTACTGATATTTTTAGATGTAGTTTCAATCGAAGAATCACTACCCATAATTTTTATTTTTTTCCAGATGCCGCAGCCCACAAATTTTGGACCCCAATCCCAACCAAACTGAAATTGTGCTTTACGAATATAAACCCGGTTATTGTCGGGCAAAACTAATGGCAATTTAGATTTAGCAATACTATCTACTTTATTTTGTGCCGAGAAGAATTTTATCAGCAGCACATTATTTGTTATCCTTACATAAGGCTTGATATCAACTTCCCATCCTCTGAACATATTATCCGCATGCAAAATAAGATGACCATTCAGATAAACATCTGCATAGGTATCCAATCCGTCAAAAACCAACAATATTTTTTTCTTAGAGAAAACGGTTGCATCTAAATCAAAGCTGGTTTTGTATTCCCAGTCGGCTTTATCAATCCATTGCAGTTTGCTTTCATTATCACGGAAAAATGGATCGGGGATCAATTTATTTGCCAATAAATCCGTGTGAACAGCTCCAGGAACGGTTGCCCTGTACCATTTTGAAGTTGACTGATTTTTGAACAGCCAGTTTTTATTTAAGCTGATAGAAATATTTTCCTGGCATTGAGCAGAAAAAAAAGATAACAAAAAAAGTAGAGTCAGAATTTTATTCATCATCTTAAAAATGATTTTTCCCGGCCAATTTAATTAATATAAAAAAAAATTATTTAACTCCCTTTTCCTTCATGATGGCATTTAGCCACTTCAGCATGGAAAAAATAATGAGTGTTGCAATCATCAACAGAACAAAATTTACCCAAAAGAAATTGGCTTTATGTTCGTAGCCATCCCACATAGTGGCCAATACGCCAGATAGTTTATTGCCTATCGAAGTGGACAGAAACCAACCTCCCATCATGAGGGAAGTTATTCGTACAGGGCTAAGTTTCGAAACCAATGACAATCCCATTGGGCTTAACAAAAGTTCACCAATAGTAATCACCCCATATGTTCCCATCAGCCACCAGTTGCTTGCTTTTTCGGTACCATTACTTACCGCATATGCTGCGCCTACCATAACCAATACCGACAAGCCAGAAATAAATAAACCAAATGCAATTTTTGTAGCGGTTGATGGTTCCTTACTTCTTCTTCGCATAAATGCAAAAAAGGCAACAACCAGCGGGGTTAATAATATTACCCATCCCGGGTTGATAGACTGGCTAAGAGGTGTGCTCCATAAAGTGGCTTTACCTCCATCAGCAGGCAAATTTTCTGGAACTACATTTTTGAAATAAACCGGGTAATTATATTCCTTTTGTACCACCCCATCTTTTTTCTGCAACCTGAATTGTTCATCGTACAAATTCACTGTATCTTTTTTGTAAACCACATCCTCTGCCAGTTTTACTCCCCTTAAAATATCACCGGTAGTGCCACTCACCTGTCTGTTCGTATAATTTTCGGCCCAGATAGTAAGTGCAGTGCCATTTTGTTTAAATACAGCCCAGAACAGAATGACTGATGCGAAGATGGCTAACAGCGCAGCGATAGGACGTTTTTCCTCCACCGTTGCACGGAAATAAAGGGACGCATAAAAATAAATTACCGGTAAACAGGCAAAGATGAAAGCATCATTGCTGTCTGATTGAAAAATATTACCGGGAATCAACCAGCCCAATATGCCTGCAATGACAGAAGGAAGTAAAATAGTAAGTACAATTTTTGCAAACGGCATATCTTCCTTCGAGATACCTTTCCGTATATCTCCCGAGGCGTAGTGTTTGGTACCCGAAATAAAAATAATTACACCGAGAAACATTCCAATTCCTGCTGCAACAAAAGCGTATTTCCATCCCCAAATAATAATAATAGCTGCACTAAAAAAATTGCAAATGAATGCGCCAATATTAATACCCATATAAAAGATATTATAGCCTTCATCTTTTCTTTTTTCAAATTCGGGTGTAGAGTACAGATTGCCAAGCAGTGTGGAAATATTGGGTTTAAAAAACCCATTACCAAAAATCACCAGCGTCATGGAAAGGTACAGCATTGGTAAACTGTGTACAGCCATCAGGCAGTAACCAATACCCATCATTAAACCTCCAGCAATGACAGATCGTCGATAACCAAAATAACGGTCAGCAATCAGTCCACCGATAAAAGGAGTGAGGAATACCAAAGCGATGAAAGTTCCATAGAGATCAGAGGCTTCGCTGTTGGTCATTGCAAATCCATGCTCTACATTTTTTAAATAAAGCAAGAAGATTCCGATCATTAAATAATAACCGAAACGTTCCCACATTTCAGAGAAAAATAAAAAGGGCAGTGCCTTTGGATGTTTTGCTGTATTGCTCATGCCAATTAGTTTTTTGAACAGAAAGATAATTAAAAAACAAAAAGACCGGCTCATTAATAATTAAGCCGGTCTCTTCAATTTATATATTGCGTTTTAAACCGTTTTCATCAGTTTCCTTATTTTTTCCATATGTGCATCACTGACCGGCCACACCGGCATCCGGAAACTGTTTTCACAAATACCCATCTCACTTAAATAAGCTTTCACGCCACTTGGGTTACCTTCGGTAAACATCGATTTAATGATGTCCAAAAATTTGAAATGTGTAGGCAATGCTTTAGAAAAATTTCCTTCTAAACAAAATCTGACCATATCTGAAAACTCTTTAGGGTAGGCATTTGCCACAACTGAAATAACCCCATCAGCACCGCATGCTACCATCGGCAAAGTAATTGGATCATCTCCACTGATGACCATAAAATCGGCTGGTTTATTTTTCAATATTTGCATAACCTGATCCATATCGCCACTCGCTTCTTTTGTGGCAAAAATATTTTTACATTCCTGTGCAATTCTTACCTGCGTATCAGCCGTTACATTTTGTCCGGTTCTACTTGGTACATTATATATAATGATGGGTAATGGTGTGTGCTGATCAAGCATTTTATAATGCTGAAAAATTCCTTCCTGGTTTGGTTTGCTGTAATATGGACTTACCGAAAGAATAGCATCATAACCCGACAAATCAAATTCTTTAAACCCTTTAATAACATCTTCTGTATCGTATCCACCAATACCGGCAACCAATGGCACACGTCCATTATTTAATTCGTTGACCAGCGAAAAAATTTTTTGTTTGTCCTCACCATGAACGGTCGCACTTTCACCGGTTGTTCCAAGAACAACCAGGTATTGCACCTGACCATTTATAAGATGATCAATTAATTTTTTAAACCCTTCCGAATCAATTTTTCCATCTTGTAAAAATGGGGATACAATTGCTACTCCTGTTCCTCTGAATTTTTCCCGTAAAGACATATTCGTTTTTCTAAATGCTAAATTATTTTTTAAACCTCTTCCCAAAATCCCATTTTACCGAATTTTTCAATCCGGTCATTGATTCTTTTTTCCGGGTTTATCAGTTTCAATTCTTTCAGTGTTTCGAGTATTTGTTTTTTGACAAATGCTGCAGATTCTTCCAGACTCCAGTGAGCTCCACCAGGAGGTTCTGGAATTACTCCATCTATCAAGCCAAATCCTAACATATCATCGGAAGTCAACTTCAGTTGATCAGCTGCCACTTCTTTCTTATCCCATGATCGCCATAATATAGAACTGCAACTTTCCGGAGAAATAACGGTGTACCAGGTATTCTCCATCATAAATACCTTATCCCCTACACCAATACCCAAAGCACCACCCGACGCACCTTCACCAATGATGATACATATTACAGGCACTTTCAACCTGATCATTTCATAAATATTCCGGGCAATTGCTTCTCCTTGTCCACGTTCCTCTGCTTCCAAACCTGGAAATGCACCTGGTGTATCTATTAATGTTACAATCGGTTTGTTGAATTTTTCTGCCAGTCGCATTAACCGTAAAGCTTTCCGATAACCTTCCGGATTTGCCATACCAAAATTGCGCATCTGACGCATTTTTGTATTGATACCTTTTTGTTGCCCAATAAACATGACTGTTTGACCATCCAAATCTGCAAATCCACCAACCATGGCTTTGTCATCTTTTACATTCCTGTCGCCATGCAATTCCACGAAATTCTTACACATTTCATTAATATATCTTAATGTATATGGCCTGTCAGGATGTCGACTCAACTGTACTTTCTGCCAGGCTGTAAGACTTTTTGTGAGTTCATTTCTTTTTTCATCAATACTGGCTTCCAGTTTACCAATGGCTTCGCCCATGTCAACCTTGGTTTTTTCTGCTGTATGCTTTAGTTTTTCAATTTCATCAATGAGGTCCTTAATAGGTCTTTCAAAATCGAGAAATTGTCTGTCAATGTTTGAAGGCATATATATTAATTTTAAATAAGGGGGTAAAGTTAAGGATTGAAAGAAAAACTCAACAAAGTTTTGTTATTGAAAAAATAATTCCTCTATATTTGCACTCCCAAATTTATGGGATGGATCGGTAGTTCAGTTGGTTAGAATGCCGCCCTGTCACGGCGGAGGTCGCGGGTTCGAGTCCCGTCCGGTCCGCAAGAAGCCTTAAATACGAAAGTTTTTGAGGCTTTTTCGGTTTTATGATTTAGCTAAATTTTTCAATTTAAAAATTGTTTGAGTCTTTAATCTTGTTGATTTATACTAAATCATTACCAGCTCCTTTTTTATTTCCTTCCCAACTGTATTTGGTTATTTTTGCAACTATAATAATTATACATGCTTAAAGTTGCCGTTTTCGGAGTTGGACATCTTGGAAAATTTCATTTAAACAATTGGAAAGAAATCAGTGGAATTGAGATCATTGGATTTTACGACCCGAATGATGTAAATGCCAATGAAGTGGCAGAAAAATATCAACTGAAACGTTTTCTGAATGAAGATGAATTAATAGATAACTGCGATTTGGTTGATGTGGTTACACCTACTCCTTTTCATTTTGAGATTTGTGAAAAAGCGTTGAAAAAAGGCAAACATGTTTTTGTAGAAAAACCGCTGGCCAATACCATGGGAGAAGCTTATCAGTTGGTAAAACTGGCCAAGGAATCGGATGTAAAATTACAGGTGGGTCATGTGGAACGTTTCAATCCTGCTTTTCTTGCTATTAAGGATATTGCATTAAACCCCATGTTTATAGAAGTTCATCGCTTAGCCCAATTCAATCCAAGGGGTGCAGAAGTAAGTGTGATCCTGGATTTGATGATCCACGATATTGACATCATATTAAGTATTGTAAAAAGTACGGTAAAATCCATTTCGGCAAGTGGTGTTACGGTATTATCTGATACACCTGACATTGCCAACGTACGAATAGAATTTCATAATGGTTGTGTGGCAAACCTCACAAGCAGCCGCATATCGATGAAACAGATGCGTAAAATGAGGTTTTTTCAGAAAGACGCTTATATCGGAATTGATTTCCTGAATAAGAAAACAGAAGTAATCAAAATGAAAGAAGAAAATGATGAGAATGTATTTTCATTTGATATAGAAACTTCGAAAGGCAAGAAAACAATAGCCGTTGCAAATCCTTCTATTCCAGAAGTGAATGCCATTAAAAGAGAATTGGAAGAATTCAGGAATGCCATTGTGAATAATACAAAAACTATCGTTTCTGAAATTGACGGATTAATGGCCATGGAAGTAGCTCATCAGATTTTGGAAAAAATTAGCCACAACGTTGTTACCCGATCATAATTGATGCAAAAGCATAAAAAAATAAATACAGCCTGGTATGCTTTAAGCGATTTTATGCTGGCCACATTGTCCTGGGCCTGCTTTTATTTTTTTCGAAAATGGTTGTTGGATGAACCTGTTATCGAATCCGGTTTTTTACAAACAGCATATATTTTCCGGCTTGAAATCTTTCTCATACCCGTTGGATGGCTGGTCCTCTTCAGTTTGCTGGGTTCTTATCATTCCTTATATAAAAAATCGAGATTGATTGAATTTACTAATACATTCATCCAGGTTTTTATTGGAAGCATGGTGCTGTTTTTTCTGTTGATACTAAATGATGTAAATCCGGAATATCTTAAATACTATTATCAAAGTTTTTCTTCGCTGGTATTTATTCATTTTCTTTTCATTTTTAGTGGTCGCTACATCATTTTGCTGCTTGTAAAAAAACAACTGCTGAAAGGAACCGTTTCATTTAATACGTTAATGATCGGAGGTCAGAAAAACGCATTACTAATTTATAAGGAAACTGAAAAGAATATCCGCAATGAAGGCTATCACTATGCCGGATTCGTTACAGCAAACGAACAATCAAAAAACGAACTGGAGAAATACCTGACTCCTCTTGGCTTTTTGGAAAATCTTGAAGAAATCATTGATAAAAATAATATTCATCAGGTTGTAATAGCACTAGAAATAAACGACCACAACCTCATTGAAGAAATCATAAACCGTTTGAGTGAAAAGGATGTGGAAATAAAAATTCAACCAAATACCTTAGACATTCTTTCGGGCTCTGTAAAAACCAGCAATATATTGGGAGCTGCTTTAATTGATCTGAAAATGGGGCTGATGCCGGATTGGCAACAAAATATTAAACGATTACTGGATATACTTGTTTCAATTACCGGAGCAGTCATTTTATCTCCCCTCATTCTTATTATTGCAATCAGGGTAAAGCTTTCATCCAAAGGGCCCATCATATACAGTCAGCAACGTATCGGGTATAAAGGCAAATCATTTTTATTATACAAATTTCGTTCGATGTTTATTGATGCAGAAGAAGACGGCCCTAAACTGTCCTCCGATTTTGATCCGAGAATTACTAAATGGGGACGAATTATGCGTAAATGGAGATTAGACGAATTGCCCCAGTTATGGAATATATTAATAGGTGAAATGAGCCTGGTGGGCCCCCGGCCGGAACGTAAACATTATATCGACCAGTTAATTCCACTCTTTCCTTATTACAAATACCTGTTGAAAGTGAAGCCGGGACTTACCAGCTGGGGTATGGTTCAATTTGGCTATGCAGAAAATATTGAGGAGATGATTCAACGATGTAAGTTTGACTTGATCTATATTGAAAATATTTCGCTTGCCCTTGACTTTAAGATTATGATTCATTCTTTACGCATTATCTTTCTCGGTAAGGGAAAGTGATACAATAAGAAACAGACAATGGACAATTGGTTGTTAATCTTTATTTTTGATAAACTATTACCTTTTTGAATAAAATATTTTTCCTCCTTTTTGCCGTTTGCACATTACAAGTTGCCAATTGCCAAATCAATTACTGGCAGCAACAGGTAAACTATACAATAGATGTTTCTTTGAATGATAAGGAACATGAGCTGGATGGATTTGCCAATATCGAATACATCAATAATTCTCCCGACAGTTTACATTTCATCTGGTTTCATATTTGGCCGAATGCCTATAAAAATGATCGAACTGCTTTCAGCAATCAACAATTAAAAAACAGAAATACCGATTTTTATTTTTCGGAGAAAGAAGACAGGGGCTATATCAACCGTCTAATTTTCCAGGTAAATAATATAACCGCAGAAATAGAAGATCATCCTTTGCATATCGATATTATTAAACTGATACTTCCAACAACACTTGCTCCAGGTGCAAAAACTTTTATCACCACTTCTTTTCATATTAAACTTCCAGCTATTTTTTCCAGAAGCGGACATGATGAAAATAATTACCAGGTAACTCAATGGTACCCTAAACCAGCCGTGTATGACCACAAAGGCTGGCATCCGATGCCTTATCTCGATCAGGGTGAATTTTACAGCGAGTTCGGAAATTATAATGTACAAATTACTTTACCTCAAAACTATATAGTAGCTGCAACGGGTGAATTACAAAACAAGGAAGAGATTGAATGGATCAAAAACAAAAAACCTGCTTCACCATCAGAAGATAAAAAAACGACTTTAAAAACGAATGCTTCTGTTACAAAAACTAAAGTACCTAAAACGCCAACTGTATTATCTTCTAGCAAGACAAAAACCTTGCAATACATGCAAAACAATGTGCATGATTTTGCCTGGTTTGCAAGCAAGGATTTTATAGTAAGCCATGATACATTGAAATTGAACTCCGGAAAAATCATTGATGCATTCTCTTTTTATTCTTCTTCTAAAAAAGAACTTTGGAAAAACAGCATATCCATTATGAAGGATGCAATAAAGACCAGAAACGAATGGATTGGTGAATACCCCTATAATATTGTTTCGGCAGTGCAGGGTTGGGATAAAATTTCCGGCGGCATGGAATACCCTACTATAACAGTTTTGGGAGAAATGTTGGATGAATCCATGTTGGATTTTACACTTGAACATGAAGTGGGCCACAATTGGTTTTATGGCATCCTGGCAAACAATGAACGCAAGCATCCATGGATGGATGAAGGTCAAAATACATATTACGATAACAGATACTTACAATGGAAAAATAAAAAGAATATCAATAAAGCTGGAAAGATGCAAGAAGCAAATCGCCAAAACCTTGAAAACCTGATTTTCAAAACAAAGGCTGTTGCAAAACTAGATCAACCTATCGAATTAAACTCAGAAGCATTCAATAGTGAGAACTATGGATTGGTTGCCTATCATAAAACGGGTAAATGGATGGAGTTACTTGAAGAAAAAATGGGCAGACCTTCATTTGATAATGGAATGAAAAAATATTATCAGCATTGGCAATTCAAACATCCTTACCCGGAAGACTTTAAATTCGCCATGCAGTCTTCTACTGAAATTAATCTTGATTCCGTTTTTTTACTTTTAACCAAAAATGGCGTTTTAAATCCTGTTTCGGAGAGTACATGGAAAATTGTTAGTTTGTTTTCTATAAAAAAACTAAAAGAATATATCAATAACCCTACTAAGAATTTACTTTGGATAAATCCGGTAATCGGATTTAATAGTTACGACAAACTGATGGTGGGACTTTTCATTTCAAATTACAAACTACCTCCTTCCCCTTTACAATTTTTTGTAACTCCACTGTTTGCAACAGGCACTAAAAAAATAGTCGGAACCGGGAAAATAAATTACAATCATTTCTCTGGTGGAGCAATCCGAAAACTGGATGTTTTTCTGAATGCTTCCACATTCTCCGATTACGTGTACACCGGTTTAAAAAATGAAAAAATAAATTTGACTTTTCAAAAAATCGTTCCTGGTTTTCGGTTAACCTTTAAAGAAAAAGACCTGACCAATTCAATTCATAAACATATACAGTTCAAGTCATATTTTATTGCTGAACAAAATTTACGTTTTAACAGGGACACCGTTATTTCGGGCATTGATACAAGTATAATAAATCATGTAAATACTTTTGGCAGTCAAAGAAACCTTCAGCAGTTGGACTTTGTTTTTGAAAACAACAGGGCCTTATACCCTTATTCTGGAAATCTCAGAATTGAACAATCCACCGATTTTACAAGAGTCGCTTTTACCGGTAAATATTTTTTCAACTATGTCAAAGGTGGCGGATTGAATTTGCGATTCTTTGCCGGTAAGTTTTTTTACCTAGGTTCAAAAACGCAGCATAAACAATTCAATACAGAACGGTTTCATTTAAATATGACTGGAGCGGATGGTTACGAAGATTATACTTATAGCGATTATTTTATCGGTCGTAATCATTTCGATCAATTAGCCAGTCAACAAATCATGGAAAGAGATGGTGGATTTAAAGTAAGAACAAATTTGCTTTCCAATAAAATTGGAAAAACAGATGACTGGTTAATGGCTGTTAATTTAAGCAGTACGATTCCTGACAAAATAAATCCACTTCGAATTCTTCCTTTTGATATTCCTTTAAAATTATTCCTGGATATCGGTACCCAGTCAGATGGTTGGAAAAAGAATAATAGCTCTGACCGTTTTTTGTTTGATGCCGGATTGCAGTTTCCATTATTCAACGAAACAGTGAATATCTACTTGCCAATTTTTTATAGCAATGTATACAAAGATTATATTCAAAATACCCAGGATAGCAAGAACCGGTTTAAGAAAACAATCTCTTTTAGTATAGATATTTCCAATTTCAATCTGCGTAAAATAATTCCGGAATTGACTTATTGAAATGGCCGAAAATTATACCATAAAATATGTACCACATCATTTAATCGACAAGATGAAATGGGATGCCGGCATTGACCGGCTTGAAAATGGTTTAATTTATGCTTATTCATTTTACCTTGATAAAATGGCCAATCATTGGGATGCCTTAATCCTCGGTGATTATGAAGCCGTGATGCCACTTACCTGGAATAAAAAGTATGGCATATATTATTTACACCAACCTTTCCTGACAGCTCAACTGGGTGTTTTTGGAAATGATCTGAACGCCGGAATACTGAAT
>JAYWCV010000271.1:0-4384 GCA_043780275.1 Chitinophagaceae bacterium | reverse complement strand
AATCCTTTTTGGGAAGCACAGGTTTCCCAGATAGATATTATTGACTCAAAAACATTTGAAATGATTCCGGTAATTGGTGATCATGTGGTAAACCTGGGTTCTGCAAATAATATAGATAAGAAATTAAAAAAGCTTTTCATTTTTTACAAAGAAGTGTTGGCAAAATCGGGGTTTGATAAATATGGCCGGATTGATTTACAATACAAAGATCAGGTAATAGGAAAGCCAAAAGGTGCTTCAACAATGATATTAGATTCTATGAAATACCAATTAACTTTTGCTTCGTTAATTGAAAAGGAAAATGAAAAAAAAGAGGCTGACATTAAAAGTACTAACCCTGAGAAACCAAGCATAAAGAGTGATATTGTTGAAAAAAAACCCATCAACAAATCATTATCCGATGTCCCTAAAGCCGGTCCCGATCCTGTGAAAACTACCCAATCCGTTTTTAATAAAGAAGAATTAAAAAGCGAAAATAAAACACCGAAAGCGGTGATGAAAAAGAAGGAGAATTTTTAAAAAGAAGTTTAAGAAACAACTAAAGAGGAAAATAAAAAACAACTAAACAACTAGCCATGAACAAAGAACAACCAATTATTGTAGGCCTGGACATTGGAACAACCAAGATCGCTGTAATTGCAGGACGAAAAAACGAATTTGGTAAATTAGAGATTTTGGGATTTGGCCGCTCTAATTCAAATGGTGTAAAGCACGGACAAGTATTAAATATCGATGAAACGATACGGGCTATAAAACAGGCACTGGATAATTGTTTTGCTTCTAATCCTGACCTGGAAGTGAATGAAGTATATGTAGGTATTGCAGGACACCATATTAAAAGTTTGCAAACACGTGGAGATATTGTTAGGCAATACAGTGACGAAGAAATTTCGCAACGTGAAATTGATCAATTGGTTGCCGATCAATATAAAACCTATATCCCTGCAGGTGATCAGATCATTGATGTGATACCGCAGGAATTTACCGTAGATAATTTTCAGAATATTCCAAATCCGATTGGCTTTGGCGGAGTAAAAGTTGGCGCAAATTTTCATATCATCACCGGCGATAAAAATGCCATCCGGAATATTAACCGCAGTGTAGAAAAATCTGGATTGATTACAAAAGACTTGGTATTGCAGCCATTGGCTTCTGCTTCGGCTGTGATGGGACAGGAAGACCTGGAAGCCGGTGTGGCCATTGTGGATATTGGTGGTGGAACTACCGACCTGGCCGTATTTTACGAAGGTATTTTAAAACACACAGCTGTAATTCCTTTTGCCGGCGAAAATATTACGAATGATATTAAAAGTGGTTTAGGTGTTTTGAAAACGCAGGCTGAACAAATGAAGGTTCAGTTTGGAAGTGCATTAGCAAATGAAGCTAAAGCGAACGCATTCATTACCATTCCTGGTTTACGTGGTATGCCGGCAAAAGAGATTAGTGTAAAAAACCTGGCCAATATCATTCAGGCAAGAATGAATGAGATCATGGATTTTGTTACCTATCATCTGAAACAAGTTGGCCTCGATAATAAAATGTTGAACGGAGGTATCATACTTACCGGTGGTGGTTCTCAATTAAAACACCTGATTCAACTAACAGAATATGTAACCGGATTAAATGCAAGGATCGGATTTCCAAATGAGCATTTAGCTAGCGGACATATTGATGAATTGGCTAAACCAACATATTCTACCTGTATCGGATTAATTCTGAAAGGTTATGATGATTATGAACATAACCGTAAAACATTTGAAAAAGGATTTAGAAAAGTGGAAGTACCCAATGGTTTGAAAACAAACAGGATGATGGCTGGTGGCGAAAGCCGTGAAGAAGAAATGGATACGGAAGTACAACCCCTTACTCAATCAAGAAACGGGTTGAAAGATTTTTGGGGCAAATTCAAAGATGGCATCATCGATTTATTTAAGGAAGAAGGCGATCAGCAATTGAAATAATAAACAATAACGATTTCAGATAAATACAACTAAAACAAACTAACAACTAACCCAACTCAAGATCCATTTCCCCAAAAAGAAAATGAATCTTGAAACAAAATTTATCCACTATGATTCATTTTGATCTACCAAAGGAAAAATCATCTATCATCAAAGTAATTGGTGTAGGTGGAGGAGGAGGAAATGCCGTTGATTATATGTTCAGTCAAACGATTGAAGGTGTCAACTTCATTATTTGTAATACAGATTCGCAAGCACTGGTAGATAGTAATATCCCCAATAAGATTCAGCTGGGACCCTTGTTAACACAGGGTTTAGGTGCAGGCGCCAATCCGGAAATAGGCCGTCAGGCTACCGAAGAATCGCTGGAAGAAATAAAAGGAATTCTTGAAGTAAATACCAAGATGGCATTTATTACTGCCGGCATGGGTGGAGGTACAGGAACCGGAGGTGCGCCGATTATTGCAAAAATCTGTAAGGATCTGGGAATATTAACGGTAGGAATTGTTACCATGCCATTTGCATACGAAGGAAAGAAAAGACAGCAGCAAGCAGAAGAAGGTATAAAAATGTTGAAACAACATGTCGATACCCTTTTGGTAATCAGCAATGATAAATTACGTCATCAATTTGGTAATTTAAAAATGCGGGAAGCATTTGCAAAAGCTGATAATGTATTAGCTACTGCAGCTAAATGCATTACCGATGTAATAAATAGTACCGGTCAGATAAATGTAGATTTCGCAGACGTATGTACGGTGATGCGTAATGGTGGAGTTGCTATTTTAGGAAGTGCCGCAGCCTCTGGTGAAAACAGGGCTCAGAAAGCGATCGAAGAAGCTATGAATTCACCGCTATTAAATGACAATGATATTCATGGAGCAAAATGGATTTTGATAAATATTAATTCTGCCGAAGGAGATGATGAATTTACAATGGATGAAGTAGAAGTGATTCAGAATTATATATTAAGTCATGCCGGAGAAAATACAGATGTAATATTAGGATTGGGATACGATAATAACCTGGGGGCTGCTATTGGAATTACTTTGATCGCAACGGGTTTTGAACATAAGGATCCATTTACAAAATCAATGGTTTCAACACAAGAACCAAAGAAGGAAGAAAAAATAATAATGACTTTGGGTATTCCTGAACCAGTAATTTTAAAATTAAAAGAAGAAGAAATTCAAAAAGTCTCCGAACCCATTTCGAAAAATCTGATGGCGCCTACTTTATTTGAGGAATCAATCATGGAAGAAACTCCCATGCACTTAACTCCCGAATTAGAAATTAATCGATTGGATAGTGAGGAAGAAAGTTCATCCATCATTCATTGGGAATTGAATATGGATAATGAGGAACCAATTAAGAATGTACAAGCAGAAATAAGGGAAGAGAAAAAAGAACCCAACAGGAAAACCGAAACTGAACCAATTAACAGCACTTATTTAACTCCTCATTTAAGCAATGAAACAAATAAAGAAATGGAAGAAAATTCGACTATGCCAACAGCAGCAGGAGGATACCTGGCCAGACCATCTAATATTTATGCAGAAAATAAATCAGAAATAAAAACTTCAATCCATCCAGTAGAAAAACCAACACATTCAAAACCGCAAAGCAATATAAACGAGGATGAAAAACTCGATATGCAATTGGTTTTCAAGAATGATATTCCAGCGGCGGATGAGTCTAGGGCCCATCAAACTCAAGCACCGTTGATTAAACCGGTTGAGGAGCCAGCTTTGCAGGACGAAACCGGAGATCAACAACGTAGGGCTGCAGAACGTTTACAAAAGTTGCGCAACTTGTCGTTCAATATTAATGCAGCAGATCCGAATAATGAGTTTGACACCGTGCCGGCTTACATCCGCCGCAATATGGAATTGTATAATACTTCTGCAAGTGTTGAAAATTTTTACAGTAATTATGAAGTAAAAATGGATGAAAATAATCAGACACAGATAAGTACGATCAATAGTTTTTTGGATGGTAAAAAACCCGATTAATCATATAAAGAAAAAATTTCTTAATTGTAATATCCATTGAAAGCTTTTTACCGATCCCTGTTTGTTAGTTAACAGGTGACACAGCCTCAAAATTGTGTTAATAGTTGTTACCCTCCCGATTCTTCGGGAGGGTTTTTTTAGGAAAAAGCTTTTTATGAATTAATAGTTATCTGTATAATATTGATTAATTTTTACAAAAGTAAAATACGATTGAACTATGCAAACAGTATTAATAACAGGCGGTACAGGATTAATAGGAAAAGCATTAACGAAGACTTTGATAGAAAAAGGGTTTGAAGTTATTATTCTCACTCGTAATCCGGAAAAGAAAAAAAGCGATAGTTTGTTTTTACAATATGCAAAATGGGATATCAATAATCAATATATAGATCTTGAAGTAATAAAAAAAGC
>JAYWCV010000270.1:0-3740 GCA_043780275.1 Chitinophagaceae bacterium | reverse complement strand
AATTTATGCCCTTGAGAATCGTATAAAATATTTTTAAAAAATTTACAATGTGAATAGTCAAACGTAGAGACCATTTTTTCCACAATATTTATTTTGCAATACCCAACGCTGAAAACAGGTAGTTCCTGCTCCTCATCCAAATTTGAGAAAGAAATAAGCTATTAAGTTTAAGTATATCAAAGCCCTCCATTATCGGGGGGCTTTTTTCGTAGTCATGTTATTTTAATTAAGAGTTGAGAAGTTGAATTGTTGATTTGTTGAGAGGTTGAGTTACTTTTCATTTTTCCCAATTCCTTTTTCCATTTATACTTTTGCCCAATCCCTAATTCCTAACTCCCAATTCCCATTCAAAACTGGCTTCAAACTGCTCTTTATCAAAACCTTAACCATCAATTCTTTGTTAGTTATTTTTTTTAAATAAGTTTTGCCGGAATCTCTTAACTTTGCCAACCTTTTATGAGAATATTCTGGACAATTATATTAGCCGTATTATTAAGCAGTTGTGCTAAGATCAATAAGATCATGAAAAGCAGTGATCCGAATTATAAGCTTCGGATGGCGGAACAATATTTTGTAAAAAAGAAATATAATAACGCACAGGTTTTATTCGAGGATATTATGCCTTATTTTAAAACAGGGAAGGAATTTGAAGACATCTATTACAAATTTGCCTATTGTGCCTATTACCAGAAAGATTACTTAAATGCAGAAAACCTGTTTAAAAATTTTTTAGAAGTATTTCCAAACAGCACTAAAGCCGAAGAGTTAGATTATATGAGGGCCTATACCTTTTATAAGCAATCGCCTAAAGCTGAACTAGATCAAACAAATACGATAAAAACTATAGGGCTGATGCAGGCTTTTATAAGTACACATCCCGGGTCGTTCAGAAATAAAGAAGCCAGTGAAATTGTGGATATTTGCCGTGCGAAACTGGAATTGAAAGATTATAAAAGTGCACAGTTGTATTTTGATATGGGAAACTTTAAAGCATCTGCAGTTGCTTTTTCAAGTTTATTAAATAATTACCCATTTTCTATTATAGCCGAAGAATATAAGTTAATGATTATAAAATCATATTTTCGGTACGCAGAATTAAGTATTGAAGAAAAAAAGAACGAACGATTTGAAATGGTGATATCGGAGTGTAACGATTTTATTGATCGTTTTCCCGGAAGCAAGATGATCAAGGAAGCAGAACGGTTTTTAAACTTATCTCAAACCAACATTAAAAATTTAAACAATGAGCAAACTAAGACGTCAACTTAGTGCAAGTACTTCAAATAATGTGGAAACACGTAATTTGAACGACATTAAGAGTAAAACTGGAAATTTGTATGAGTCTATTGCTATTATAGCAAAAAGAGCAAACCAGATTAACATTTCAATCAAGGAAGAATTGCACAGTAAATTGGAAGAGTTTGCAAGTCATACAGATAGCTTGGAAGAAATTCATGAAAATAAAGAGCAGATTGAAATTTCAAAAGCTTACGAAAGAATGCCTAATCCATCCTTATTAGCTACTCAGGAGTTTCTGGATGATAAAGTGTATTTCAGAAAAACAACAGATGATTTATTTAGCTAATTGAATAGCAAAATATAAATAATGTATAATTAAAAGCGATGGGTATTCCATCGCTTTTGTTTTTGCGTACATAAGCTTATTTTTGAAAGGAATATGTTTGAAGGAAAAAAAATACTGTTAGGCATTACCGGAAGTATTGCTGCTTATAAATCAATCAGTCTTGTGCGTCTATTGATTAAATCTGGTGCAGAAGTAAAAGTTATTGTAACTCCTGCAGCCAAAGATTTTGTTTCTAAACTTACACTCTCCACTTTATCTAAGAACAAGGTCTTGGAAGACATGTTTGATGAAGATACCTGGTCAAATCATGTGATGCTTGGGCGATGGGCTGATATCATGGTTATTGCACCTATGTCGTGTAATACCCTTGCTAAGATGGCGAATGGTATATGCGACAATTTTTTACTGGCAACATATTTCTCTTGTACTTGTCCAGTTGTGGTGGCTCCAGCCATGGATGAAGATATGTGGAAACATCCTTCAACGAAAGCAAATATTTCTACATTAAATTTATACGGCAATTCGGTTATTTCGGTGGAAAATGGAGAATTGGCCAGCGGGTTATTTGGCGATGGAAGAATGGCAGAACCTGAGAACATTATTCAATTTATTACAGACAATTTTTTTTTGCCAAAAGTGTTGAATAATAAAAAAGTATTAATTACTGCAGGTCCTACATATGAAGCAATTGATCCGGTTCGTTTTATAGGTAATCATTCTTCGGGGAAGATGGGAATTGCTATTGCCAATGAAATGCGTAGAAAAGGGGCAGATGTCGTTTTAGTATTGGGACCAACTAATGAAAATTCTATTCTGTCCGGCATCCAAATTATGCATGTAAAATCTGCTGATGAAATGTATGAAGCCTGTATGATGCATTTTGAATCGGCTGATATAACGGTGATGGCAGCAGCAGTTGCAGATTATACACCGAATGAAATGGGAACTAAAAAAATTAAAAAAACAGCAGAGCATTTTCATATTGCCATGAAACAAACCAAGGATATATTAAAAACCTTGGGTGAAAGAAAACGTAGCAATCAGGTGTTGGTAGGTTTTGCTTTGGAAACTAATAACGAAAAGGCGTTTGCACTTGAAAAATTAAAGAAAAAAAATGCAGATATGATTGTGATGAATTCTTTAAATGATGCCGGTGCCGGATTTGGGTTTGACACAAATAAAATAACGATTTTTGAAAAAAACGGAAAGGAATTTAATTTTGAAACTAAATTGAAAAAAGAAGTTGCAAAAGATATTGTTGATACAATCATTACGCTACATTATGTTTAAAAAAATATTCATTTTTCTGATTAGTTTCTTTTTCATTAACTGTGTTAGTGCACAGGAGATGCAAGCCCGGGTAACTGTTCTTGCAAACAGGGTCAGTACAAATGTCGATAAAAAAATATTTCAGACACTCCAAACTTCATTGACCAATTTTGTAAATAACAGGAAATGGACAACGGCTGTTTTTAACCCGAATGAAAAAATTAATTGTAATTTTTTATTGAATATAGATAAGGAATTAGGACAGAATACTTATAAAGCTACATTGACGATACAGGCAGCAAGGCCTATTTACAATAGCAGTTATGACTCTCCAATAATAAATTTTCAGGACGATAATATCGTATTTCGTTACCTCGAATTTCAACCTGTCGAATTCAATGAAAACCGAATACAAGGTACAGACCCACTTGCGGCCAATCTGACGGCAGTTTTTGCATATTATATCAATATCATTCTCGGGTTTGATTTTGACTCCTATTCTCCAAGGGGTGGTGATCCTTATTTCCAGAAAGCCATGCATATTGTAAATAATGCACCGGAAGGTAGAGACATTGTTGGCTGGAAACCATTTGATGGAGTTCGAAATCGTTATTTTTTGGCCGAAAACTTAAATAACAATCGCTTTACTCTTTTTCATGATGCTTTATATGCCTATTACCGTTCGGGCCTTGATATTTTTTATGAGAATGAAGATGAAGGCCGTAATGGTATCATGAACTGTCTTAATTATTTAAATACAATCAATACAGAGAACCCTAATTCCATATTGTTGCAGTTTTTCTTTCAGGGAAAAGCAAATGAACTGGTGAAGGTCTTAAGTAAAGGGAATTTGGATATTAAAAACAGAGCAAGGGAGATTCTGGTT
>JAYWCV010000269.1:0-5898 GCA_043780275.1 Chitinophagaceae bacterium | reverse complement strand
TAGTTCATTACCTGGATGGATATCGAGGAACACATAGGGTAAAGTGCCAAAAGTTTTACCGCCATATAAACTAAAATCGATAGTGCCGTATGGTGGGATATTTTTAAAATCGGAAATACTACCAAATAATTTTGTGTAACTATAACTACTTTTGAAAACACCCGCCATTCCTTTGGAAATATTTAATTCAACAATTGGGTAGGGACTGCCAATACTTATCCGGCTAAAATTACTTTCCAGAAATTTTTCCAGAAAAGCATACCGTAGTTGAAGTGTAACATCAAAACTGCTGAATGGAATTCCACCATTAGTAACCGGAAAGGAATTTTTTAAAGGAAGGTTTTTAAGCGGAGTAAATTCTTTGTGACTGACAATGAAACGGCTTCCAAATCCGGAATTTGTTTCGTGATAAAAATCCAATCTTTTTTCGCTGACATTAATAAATTTAATGGGCACGTTTGCTTTGCGGATAGCTAAAGCAAATACATTATCGGCCGATACTTCGCCATAATAATTCTGTCCAAAGTCAAGGTCATTCACATACGAAAGCCGCAGGGAAGTTCGTGGATGTTTATTAAAAAGATAATAGACTTCTGCTTTTCCTTTCATTTTTTTATCGGTAAATCCATATGCCGCATACCCATGAAGCCAAAGCTTTTTGCTGAATTTAGTATTGGTACCTAAATCGAAACGGGCACGGTATCCTTCCCAACCATTATAAGTAAACCAATTATACCAGGGGCCCAATTCCAGGTTGCCCTTATTGAAATAACCTGTCGATATCAGGTAAACTGTATTACTTAGTTTGTTAAATGAGGGCAGCTTCATAATTGTATCAATCATTTGAATGATCGATTTTTCAGTGTGTGTTAATTCCTCATGTCTTGATTTTTGCCAGAAATTTTTGTCCTGCTCCATGGCATCAGCAATTGTGAGGGTCTCTTCGAGCAATTTGTTTTTCTCCAATTCATGAATAACCGTTTCGTCATTGACTTTTACATTTTTGTAGGTTGTTGTTTTTCTTCCAATAAAACCTGGTTTATCTTTTCCCAGAATGGATACATCGGCAACAAATTTATCTTTTGCTAAAAACCATACACTGTCATTAACCATTTTATATTCTTGGATCAAACTCAGGTTTTCTAAAAAATTTACATTGGCTTCTTTTCCCAGTCGTAAATTCATTTTCTGTATGGCAAACGTTGTATCATGTACCCAGCAATCTCCTTCAAATGTATTTTCTCCTCTTCTTTTTGGAGTAAATACCAGGTGATAGAATCTTTGCAGATTTACATATTGTGTGTCAGTAACCCGATAGTTATAAAAGTTGTCGCCATGATCGCTTATCGGACTGATAAATTGTTTATCGAAAACCGGAATGAAATTATTGTACACATTTACAATCTGATCCATACCTCCCAACAATTTCAATACACTTTCATTCTTTACGCCATTGGTGTTGCCGGCTTTAATTACTTCGCGTCTTTTCAGCGGTTTTTTTTGATAATAATAGTCAGAAAGTACTTCTGTAAGATAGACAGGTAAGAACGGAAGGATTTCTGTGCTGTCGATATTATCAACCATAATATCGGTAACCGGTTTCAATTGATTTTTGAGGGGTCTTAAAAATATGGAATTGGAAACTTTGTCCGGATTGAAATGGGTTATATCAATTTCCAGTTTGTTGTATAATTCGTAAGAAAAGTTATCAAATCGGTAACGATTGTTAAACGCTTTATGATTGACTATTTTTCGCCAGATAAGTAATCCTTTATTTACTTTAACACGGACCTTTACCGGTTCAAGATATGTTGCTCTCTCCAGGGTTATATTTACAACTAGTTCATTTTTTGTTTTATCAATAATCAATTGAAATGGCTGATATCCTACATTGGTTATTTCGAGTGTGTCGGAAGGCCAATTGTTCAGGTTGAATGAAAACTGCCCATCTATGTCGGATAATTTTCCAATCGTAGTATTTTTAAAATAGATGGATGCAAAAGGGATGACTTCATTGCTGTGAGAATCTTTAATAACTCCGCTAATATTTTTGGACTGTGCAAAAGAGTGAAAGGAGAATGTGAAAAGAAGAAAGATTAAGGATAAGGTTTTAATCATTGGACGCATATACAAAAATACAGAACAGGTTTTTAAAGTATCGGTTTAATTTTAATGGAGAAATAGATTTAGCGGATAGATTTTATTTATTTTCAATCTGTCGTTTTCTGTGTGATAAAAAAAAGTAAACATGAATAAAAGCTGCTTTAAAAAATCAGGATGGGTTTATATACCAATACATCCGGCAGGAATTTTTGTTACAACTCTTGCCATTGTTTTTATGGTTCCGGTTATCATAGCTACAGTTCGTAATGATCATTCTATAAGTGATGATTTGTATACCCTTTTTGTATTTGCAAGTTGTACTGTTTTCTGGTGGAAATGGATTGCTGAAAAACATCCTAAAAAAAGCCTTCCGAAGAAGGCCTTGATTATATTGATGCGGTTATTTAGAAATCGACACCCATGGCAAAGTAAAACATGGGTTTGTTTTTGAAAAATGAATTCATTTCCCATGCACTGTCAAACCGCAGGAAATAACCTAACAGCGTACTGCGAACGCCAAAGCCATAACCCCCGGCAAATGGACCAACACCACCTGCTTTTACTTTTACACTTACCGGATTTCCCGGCACACGATACATAACCCCCGGCCTTTCTAATTTATCGTATTTACCATTCCAGGCTGTACCAAGGTCAATGAATTGTACCAACTGGAAATTACGCAGAAATGCATTATTGATAGGTTTGTTGAATAAACTGGTGAAAACAGGTACACGGACTTCACTGTTTACTACAAAAGCATTGTTTCCATTGGCTACGTTTTGTTTAAAGCCACGCAGGTTTACCGCTAGGGATTGAAAAGCATAAGTCTGATCGGGATCAGGCGTATTGGCATTATTAAATTTAGGTGCCAACCAATTGTCTACACCACCTAAATAATAAATAAATTTTTCTGGTCCCCAGGAAATATCAGTTGCTGCACGAACGGCCCAGATGATATTCCGGTAAATAGGTAAATAATGCCGGGCATCAGCACCAATATTCATGGTGTATGGATGATCCTCACTTCCGGTTTTTGAAATCCTGGAATTGAAGTCCATATATACTTTGTAGCGTAATCCGTTCCAGATATTTAATGTAGGAGAAATAGCATCGTCGTGAACATATTCTACATGCACTAATCCATAGGTTTGTTTTTCGTCCTCAATGTCTAATGACTGTGGAAAAAAATCATTGGCTAATGCCGTAAACCTGTCTACACGATAGGCTACATTAAATCGTAGGCTTTTTACTTTGTTAAATGGATAGGAAACGGTTGCCTGGTATAAATTAGTGGCTTGCTTTACATTGAAAGGAATATTCGGATCATCATAAGGTGGTGGATTCGTCAATGAGTTTTTATAATATGTAAATCCGTAATCGAGTCTCTTTTTCAAATACTGCGTTGTAAATACATATTCATTGTTTTTCAAATCCGGACTTATACGGAAGCCTCCGGCAAATTTCCAGTCTTCCATCAAATCCGAAGCTCCAACTCTTATTATTCCATTGAAAGGGTTGCCGTTACTGAGATTGATAGGACCGGATCCACCGGCATAAGGTTGAAAACGATTAACCAATACATTGTTATTGAAACCACTTACAATATAATCGTTGAAAAATTTTGCTGGTCTGTAACGGAATAGTTTAGCTGTTTTTAAAATTGGGTCTTTTGCATTTATTGGTTCTGCATCAAAAACTTTCCCTATCCGGGAACTGTCCTTTTTCACATTAGCAAATTCGTTTTGAAAAAAGTCATCCTTTTTATCTATAATTCTTTTATCAGCTTCTTTCAGCATTGTTTTACCAGAAGACAAACGTTCTTCTTCCAGTTTCTTTTTAATAAACTCTGTTGGTTTTGCGCTTACATTCCTTCTGCGCAAGCTGTTTTCATCAACCCTTAATCGATAGAGGAATTTAAAATCTCCCTGGCGTACTACTTCACTTACCAGTGTATTATCACCGGCGGTACGTGTTTCAAGTATGCTGCTCTGGTAATTGCTTAATGGAAAAACATAGGCAGAATCGTTGGTGATGGAAACAAAACCTACCGAGTCAATATCCGTTTTACTCCATTCTTTTAATAAGCTGTCCACTTCTTTTCTTTCCGGATTACGTAATACTTCATCACCAATAAATATCAAGGTATCCAATCCGGCCCTTTCCGTTTTAAAAAAACCAGCATAGCGATTATTAATCCCGTTTTCATCGCTTACAAAAGTAAAATGAGATGTATTGTACTGTGATGGAAATCGGGCATTGCCGTTGCGGATATTGCTCAATTGCGAAATCTGTTTGAATTCTGATTTATTCCAGTTATCTATTAAAAAGATATTGAACTTGTCATGTAACGTAGACGTGTCCTTACTTACAGCGGTTGCAGACGTCCTGTTGCTACTATAAATAATCCCGGTTTTATTGGGGAACGCTACAAAAGATGCATCGAGGTTATCAAACACATCATTGGTAACCTGTTCGATTGTTTGCTTGTCGATTTTATAAACAAAAATATCCGACTGACCACTTTTTACGGCAGAGAATAGCAGTGTATTTGCATCCAGCATATACTTCATATCCTGTACCTGGCTGAACATAGGCAGTTCCTGCTTAATTGTTTTGAAACGGGAAACGGCATCATACACGAAAAGTTTTACTTTACCTTCTTCGTTGTAAACACAGGCCAGACGGGTTCCTTTTCCATCCCATGCAAGGATCGGATAGTTTGGATGCGGTTTATCTTCCCGATTCTTTGGCCCTAATTTTAAAAGCACTTTACGATTCACAAAATTTTCGTTCAATACAACACGGTACTGGCCATTTTTATATTCGGTAACGGCATAAGTAAAACTTCGTGGAGATGGATTGGCATTAAACCGGATAAAATCTTTTTTTGTTATTTGTTCCGAAACCGATAATTGTCCTTTGGGAACATTTTTACGGCCACGGATGTCTTTAAAATTCCGATCCGATTCATCCCTCATAAAATCTTTTAGTATGTCTTTGAATTTTTTCTTTGCTAATTTTTTTGATGCGGTATTCAGGTTACGATAAATCCTTGCCAGGTAAAGAAAATACGTTGTTTTGTTTTTGCCGTATTTGTTAGATAAATAATACCAGAATGAATGTCCTGCCAACAATGGTTTTTCAAAAGCAAACTGATAGAAATTATTATATCGGCCAGAAAGAAGTGCCGACTTCAACTCATCGTCAATAGACGTATTCCAATTATCGGCTGCGTATGCCACATAGCCATCAATCAACCATTGAGGTAAGTCGAGCAATGCCTGGTTGGCTGCAAACTCTCCGAGATCATCTCCAAATAATAAGTTTTCAACTAATATCCTGGCGATACCTTGACGTATCTGGTTTTTTAAATTTGCATGGTTGCCATCAAAATAAACCAGCATTTTATTATTGACCAGTTTGGTAACCCCACCGGTATTTTGCCAATCAATTCCAATACCGATATTGGATTGTTGCATTTCATCGAAACTGTTGAATACAACGATATTGGTTCTGCGTTGCATGCCGTATTCAACAAACTCTTCAATTCCTTTTAAATCATTCTCCGCAATCTGGGCTACGTACTTACCCAATTCTAATCCATTCTGACTGAAATAAGTATTGAAATTATCTGTCTGGTAATAATTCCAATTGAATTTCTGATACTGAACCCGGTTCTTGCCAAATTCAACGGTACTAACCTGCGCATTACTGTTTGATGCTGTAAAAACGGTTATTGCAATTACAAAACTGACTATTAGGCCTGATGATTTATTCATACTTTACTGATGTTGA
>JAYWCV010000268.1:0-4080 GCA_043780275.1 Chitinophagaceae bacterium | reverse complement strand
TAAAACAGAAATTGCAAAGTCATTAAATTTTTCGCTGATCGGTAAAATTTTAACCTGTAATGGCGCAAGCCATAATGGGAACTTTCCTGCATAATGTTCGAGTAAAAATCCAATAAACCGTTCGTGAGTTCCAAGTGGTGCCCTGTGAATGATTAATGGAGTCTCTGGTTGATTTTCCTGGTTTGTAAATTCCAATTTAAAACGACGGCCTTGTGCAAAATCAACCTGGTTGGTTGCCAATGTAAATTCACGGCCAATCGTACTCCAAATCTGCACATCTATTTTTGGCCCGTAAAATGCTGCTTCATCCTGAACTTCAACATATGGTATACCAGACTCAATCAATACCTTTCTTACCATCTCTTCTGTTTCAATCCACAATTCCGGCTCATCTACATATTTCTGACCAAGTTTTGCCGGATCATGAAGAGACAAACGCATTACATATTTATCGATTCCAAAAATGTTGAAATATTTAATATACATATCATTTACAGCCTTAAACTCCTGTGCAAATTGTTCATTTGTACAATAGATATGTGCGTCATTCATATGCAAACACCGAACCCGCATTAACCCAAATAATTCTCCACTTTGCTCATACCGGTAACAAGTACCGTATTCAGCCAAGCGCAAAGGCATATCCTTATAGCTTTTCGGTTCTGCTCCAAATATTTTATGGTGATGAGGGCAGTTCATGGCTTTCAAATAATATTTCACACCATCCAGTTCCATTGGTGGAAACATACTGTCTTCATAATATGGTAAATGTCCGCTGGTTTGATATAAACTTTCCTTTGCAATATGTGGTGTAACAACCCGCTTATAGCCAGCTGCATTCTCGGTTTCCTTAGCAAGATTTTCCAGTTCTTCAATGATGACCGTTCCGTTTGGCATCCATAAAACAAGGCCAGGACCAACTTCATCATCAAAAGTAAATATGCTTAATTCTTTTCCAAGTTTACGATGATCTCTTTTCTTTGCTTCTTCCAACATTAGCAGATGCGCATCCAACTCTTTTTGCGAAGGAAAGCTTACAGCATAAAGCCGGGTAAGCTGTTTGTTTTTTTCGTCTCCTTTCCAATAAGCACCGGCTATGCTCATAAGCTTGATAGCTTTTATGGCTCCGGTATTCGGAATATGAGGCCCACGGCATAAATCTGTAAATCCGCCTTGCGTATAAAAAGTTATTTCTCCATCAGATAATCCGTTAAGCAAATCCAGTTTATATTCATCCTCTTTTTCTGTAAAGTATTGTACGGCATCTGCTTTTGAAATTTCTTTCCGCACAAACACATTATTTTGCTTGGCCAGCTCAAGCATTTTCTTTTCAATCTTTGCCAGATCTTCCTCCGTAATCTTATGGTCACCCAAATCCATATCATAATAAAATCCATTATCAACAGGTGGGCCTACCCAAAATTTTACAGATGGATACATACTTTCAACCGCCTCTGCCATCAAGTGAGCAGATGAGTGCCAAAAAGTGTTTTTTCCTGTTTGATCATCCCAACTTATTAATTTCAATCCTGCATCTTCATAAATAGGACGGGACGCATCCCACACTTCACCATTAATTTCTGCAACTAAAATTCTTCTGGCTAAACCTTCCGAGATTGACTTTGCAATATCCATTGCTGAAATTCCATTTTCATATTGTCTGCTTGCTCCATCCGGAAATGTAATATTTATCATAAACTTATTCGCTGTATTAAGGTTGGCAAAATTAACAACCTTTTCCCACAGTATGAAGGGGCAATGTGAAGTAATTTATTAATTTCACAGCCTGATGAAAAAGCTTTATCAATATATTTTATTGTTTACACTCTTTAATACGGGTTTTGTTGTGTCTGTATTTTCACAAAACCTGACTGGAATCTGGCGGGGATATTTTGTAACCGATTCAAGAGAGCAATACAAATTTGAATTACAGTTAGCTCAAAATAAAGGCAATACAATCTCTGGTGTCTCTTATTCTTATTTAAGCACAATTTTTTATGGCAAGGCGCAATTAACGGGCATGTTTAAAACAGCAGCAAATAATGTTTTAGTTCAGGAAATAAAAACACTTGAACTTAGAATGTCTGGTAGTTCGGTTGCTTGTATTATGAAATGCAATTTTCAATATATCCAATCGGGAAGAGAAGAATTTCTGGAAGGTTTTTTTACCAGTAAATATGAAAAAACGGATACCTTATCAGGCATTTATAAAGGGGGCAATTGCGGTGGTGGAACTATTTATCTTCGACGGGTAAGTAGCTCTGATTTTTACCTAGAACCTTTTTTGAGAAACAGGGATCTGACAAAAAAATCATTCCAGAATTTGGAATCTGACAAACCCAAAACCACACCAAATATTGCAGACAAAAAACCAGCCAGCAACAATTCAATTAAAGAGAATAATACAACTAAACCAATTCCTTCCGAATCAAAAAAAGAGGAAGTCATTACTTCCGTTCCTTCTACTAAACAGGCAGATCCGGAAATTCCTGTTTTGAAAGAAAAAGTTATTGAAAAAATTCCGGACGTTATCAAAACCAGGGAGAACCCGGTAACAAGAACTATTTATGTTGATACAGAAGATATAACGGTTAAACTTTACGATAATGGTGAAATTGATGGGGATAGTATTTCTGTTTACCTGGATAATAAGAATGTATTAAACAAAAAAATGCTCACAGCTTCCCCATTAATAATAAAACTTAAAATGGATTTGAATTACAATGTAGATAGAGAACTGGTTATGGTTGCAGAGAATCTGGGTAGAATACCTCCGAATACATCACTCATGATAGTGAATGCCGGTGACAAAATATATGAAGTACGCATTACATCTACAGAACAGAAAAATGCCGTAGTCCGGTTTATTTACCGGAAACCTAAATAGCCCAAGCTCCTCCAAAAATAATTTCACCATAAAATCCTTATAATTTTATCTTTCCATCTTAATGCACAGATTCTTATTATCTATTTTAATGCTCATAGTTTGTGTGTCTGTTCATGCACAAACCCCTGAAGGCCTTTGGAAAGGTTCACTCACTTTAGGCCCCGGTGGTTGTTTCCCGGTTTATAACCTTGAATTACATATCAAACTAACGGGTTCAATAGCTGTCGGTACTTCTTATCATTACTCGGATGCAACAAATTATGTAAAAGAAGAATTTGAAGGATCTTATGACATTGCAAAAAAATTATTGACTATTCATGAATATAAAGTGATCACCTACCAGGTGCCTCCAGATTGCATCCCCTGTATAAAAAAATATGAACTTGATTTCAGCATCACAGAAAAAATTGAATTATTAGACGGTAAAATGGGTGGGATGATGATGAATAATAAAGGGGAATGTCCACCCGGCCGTATCAGTTTGAGCCGGATTAAAGAATCCACTTTCCTGAATCTTGGTAAAAAAGAAGAGCCTAAAATAAACGAACTGGTCAGGGAAATAAAAGTTGATTCAGGATTGATTCAACTCGACTTTTATGATAATGGATTTGTTGATGGCGACATTATCTCTGTATTTGTAGATAAACAACCTGTCATCACTAATAATATGTTAACTACAAAACCCTTGACGGTTCATGTAAAAATTGATGCAACACATTTACAAAGGGAAGTTGTTATGGTTGGCGAAAACTTGGGTGAAATACCTCCCAATACTGCATTAATGATTATAACTGCCGGCAGTAAACGATATAAGCTTTTCCTTAGTGCAGATGATAAAAAAAATGCAATGATCCGGTTTGTTTATGAAGATCCGAATAATAAAAAAGACTAAAAAAAAGAGGAGCTGAACTCCTCTTTTTTAATGATCAGAAACCCCTGGTATTTGCTCCCCGAGGTTTTGGTAATTCCTTTCTTGGTATTTTTTCATCCCGCATGGCAGACTGGTAAACAAAATTTGCAATGATAACAGATGCCTGTTTCAGATCTTCGGGAATTAAATGATCATAACTATCCATATTGGTATGATGCGTTCTGGTATTGTATTCTATTTCATCCTGAATAAACTGAAATCCCGGAATACCTACTCCATCAAAAGACTGATGATCGGTTCCGCCGGTATTATTGATAGTAAC
>JAYWCV010000267.1:0-5471 GCA_043780275.1 Chitinophagaceae bacterium | reverse complement strand
TTTTATCTCCATGAAATTACAAATTCCTATTTATTCTTTTTGTATAAATCTTTTATAAGGCTCCCTCTTACCTGCACCAAAAATCCTTAAAACTGACTCCTGTTTTAAAAACAGGAGTCAATTTTTGCCATTTTTTTACTTGCATTTAGTTGGTCTTTCAAAAACAATCAGTAAGTTTACAGTTTATAGTAAACTGTAAACAATGTCTATTGAAAATCAGATAATTGAGTATTTAAAAGTACATCTGGAGGCTTCTGTGAATGAATTGCAGGGGCAAATTCAGGCCTCCAGGCAGATGCTGCACCGCATACTTAGCCGTATGCTGCAGGAAGGGTATTTGCAAAAGCTGGGAAGGGCACCAACCGTTTTTTACCGCCTGAACAGGCTACCGGCTACCGACAAAGAAGATGAAATTGTATTGAAAGAAGATGAACTAGCTTTTTTACGGGAGCATTTTTTACAGGTATCAGAAAGGGGCGAAAAACTGGAAGGTGCAGAAGCAATGAAAGCATGGTGCCGCAGGCAAAAAATACCTCTTGAAAAAACAGTACATGAATTTATAAATACCCGGAAAAAATACCTGAATTATTTTTTGCCTGATGGGCTTATAGATGGAACAGCCAAACTGATTGGCACAAAAGGATTTGATGCGATTGCTGTTGACAGGATGTTTTACTGTGATTTTTATGCTATTGAGCGTTTTGAAAAAACGAGGCTGGGAACATTGCTGCATTATGCCAAGCAGGGGCAAAACATGCCCCTGATGCAGGAAGTTATTGCCGGTACCAGAGAAAAACTAACGGCACTTATACAAAAAGAAAAAATTGATGCAGTTGGGTATATTCCTCCAACCATTAAAAGGCATTTGCAATTAATGACCGCACTTCAAAAGGGATTTAACCTGCCGCTGCCCCATCTGAATCTTGTAAAAGTATCAGGAACTATTCCGGTGCCGCAAAAAGCACTGAATAAAATTGAAGACAGGATTGATAATGCAAGAGCAAGTATTGTAGTTAAAGAAACAAGGCAGTTTAAAAATATACTTTTGATAGATGATGCTGTTGGATCGGGAGCAACAATTAACGAAACCGCCGCCAAACTAAAACAAAAAGGAATTGCCGGAAAGGTATTTGCGCTTGCCATTGTAGGCAGTTTTAAAGGGTTTGATGTAATTCAGGAAGTGTAGTTTTTTTCAACATAAGACACTTAGAAACAGTAGTAAAACCATACAGTGAGAAGGAATAATATTACTCCATAGTTGCTGCCTCAATGACAGACCAAAAAAGTTAACATGACCTTTTTATTAGAGACTATACGGTAAATTGTGTAAAAATAATTATCTAATTGAAAATATTTTATGGTTGTTGAGACAGCAACCAAGTAGTAGGAAAACAATTTCAAATTACAAATCCTCATTCAATTCACCCCAGCAGCTTCATCCCATCTCCCGTCAGTTCAATTTTTCGTTCTTTAAAAAGTTTGCCTACGGTCATCTTAAACGTTTTTTTACTCATACCAAAAAAGGCATAAATATCTTCGGGAGAACTTTTATCGTGATAGGGCAGAAAGCCTTCGTTCTCCTGCAGTAGGCGTAGTATTTTTTCCGCTTCACCTTCCACTTTTTTGTAGCCGGGGCGGCCCAAAGCCACATCCATTTTCAGATCGGGACGGATGGTTTTGATATAGCCTTCCAGCTTGTCGCCGATGGAAATATTCTGGTACACTTCATTAAAATATAAAAGACCCAAGTGCTTGCCGTTGATGATGCAGGCATAACCCAACTCGGTTTTGCGGAAGAGGAGCAGCTCCACTCTTTCGTGTACAGAAAGTTCGTGGTTTTCGTTGCTGAGGTCCTGCTCTATATATTCGGTGGCGGCCACACGGCCGGTCTGTTCGTCGAGGTATAATTTTACCAGGTGTGTTTCACCCACTTCCATGGGTTGTATCTGTTTGCTGCGGGGTACAAAAAGGTCTTTCATCAATCCCCAATCTAAAAAAGCCCCGTGGGCTGTAGTGGTCACTACTTTCATAAAAGCCATTTCACCTACCATGGCTATAGGCCTGAGAGTGGTGGCGATCAGTCGATCCTCGGAATCGTGGTAGACAAACACCTCGATTTTTTGCCCGGGCTCTACATCTTTGGGTACAAAACGGATGGGTAGCAGCAGGCCTTCCTTTCCATCATCGAGGAATGCTCCGGTACGGGTCATACGTAATACTTCCAGATTATTATAGGTTCCAACTTGTATCATGAGCTGGCAAAGATACAAAGGATGAAGTTCTTTGCAGGAAAGCAATGTTTCCATTCGGTTTTTAACAGTTGATTTTATTCTGCAAAAGGGGCTGAAACCAAAATGCGTTAACTTTGAAAAAGCAAAACCAATTTTTAAAAAACACAAACAGAAAAATATGTCCTTATTAAACAGCGGAAAGAATAAGAAAGACAAGAAGAAAGGCGGACTGCCGGCCAGTAAGTCGGCTTTTATCAGCAGCAAGGGAGGCACAAAAACAAATACAAAACCCAGCAGTGCTGCCGGTAAGCATGTTGGCGGAGCGCAGCGTGGCTCGTAAAAGCTACCGCTTAATCTTATTTCAAGGCCGGTTTAATGCCGGCCTTTTTTTGGTTTATGAAAACAGGAACTGGGGTAACTTAAAATTTAAAATAAACAAACAGCCGACCGAAATTCTTACTGTCGTTCTCTATACGATGGTATTGTTTTTTAATATGTGGCATTTGTAAAAAACGTTCCACTTTTTTACGCAGTTGCCCGCTGCCCTTTCCTGGAATGATTTCCACCTCCCGTATTTTTTTGTCAATAGCATCTTCGAAAGCCTGTAGTAATGCACGGTCCACGGCAGTACTATTATTATAAATGTGATGTAGGTCTACCTTGATTCTTGCCATCTATTTTTTAGGAAAGCTATGAAATTGACTGTTGAACTTCGGTAGGTTTTTATATTTAAACCCAATTTCTTTATCCACAGAAAAAATAAAACCATCGGCAAATTGTACCTTGCAAGCCTGCTTCTTTTACCAACGAAGTATGCATGTTTGAATGTAATTTTTCTCCGGAAAACATTCAACCCCATCGAAAACCATTTTTAAAAAACAGGAAGTCTGGCATATGATTGATTATTTACAGGGATTGAATGAAAGACAGAAAGAGGCCGTATTGCATGTAAACGGACCTATTATGATTATTGCCGGTGCCGGCAGCGGAAAAACCAAAGTACTCATCACCCGCATCACCCATCTGATGTCGATTGGGGTGGATTCCTTCAACATCCTGGCCCTGACCTTTACCAATAAAGCGGCCAAGGAAATGAAGGAAAGGGTAGAACACATCATGGGAAATAATGAGGCCCGTAACCTATATATCGGAACTTTCCACAGTGTATTTGCACGGATTTTACGAGGTGAAGCTCATAGACTGGGCTATCCTTCCAACTTTACCATATACGATACCGACGATGCCAAATCTGTAGTGAAACAAGTGATCAATGACCTGAGCCTGGACGACAAACATTACAAACCCAGTACAGTGTACAACCGCATTTCATCTGCAAAAAATGCCTTGATCAGTCCCGAAGAATATGCCGATGACAGCACCTTAAAAATGGAAGACAACCGGGGAAACCGCTCAGCCATATCGCAGATTTACAAAGCCTATGCAAATCGCTGTTTCCGCAACGGAGCCATGGATTTTGACGACCTACTGATCAAGTTTTATGAATTGCTGAAAAATTTTCCGGATGCGTTGAGCAAATTTCAACACAAGTTTAAATACATTTTGATTGACGAGTACCAGGATACCAACCCGGCACAATACGAAGTCATTAAACTGCTGGGTGCCATGCACGAAAACGTATGTGTGGTAGGAGATGACGCACAGAGTATTTACAGTTTTCGCGGAGCCACCATTGAAAATATTTTACAGTTTCAGAAAGATTATGACAATGTAAAACTGGTAAAACTGGAACAGAATTACCGCAGCACCAAAAGCATCATCAGTGTAGCCAATGAAATTATCAAGAACAACAAGGGACAGATAGAAAAAGTATTGTTTACAGAAAACGATGAAGGAGAAAAGATAAAACTGGTGCGGACCAATACCGATAATGATGAAGGAAAATTTGTGGCCGATAGCATACAGGAACAGAAGCTCCGCAATCATTTCCGAAACAAGGATTTCGCCATTCTGTACCGTACCAATGCACAGAGCCGTGCTTTTGAAGAAGCCCTTCGACGCATGGGATTGGCTTATACCATTTATGGTGGCATGAGCTTCTACTCCCGGAAAGAGATCAAGGATTTTGTCGCTTATCTGCGTTTACTGACTAACCCACAGGATAATGAAGCCATCAAACGCATCATCAATTACCCGGTACGCGGTATTGGTAAAACCAGTATGGATAAACTGATTCTGGCGGCGAATGAAAAAGATGTTTCGCTTTGGGAAATTCTGGAAGAAGCCCAGATGCATGGTTTCCGTGCAGGTACTTTGACCGCTCTTCAGGATTTTGTGACCATGATCAAAAGCTTCCGTAGCATGTTGGTTAAAAACAATGCCTACGAAGTGGCTTTTCATGTGGGTAAGCAAACGGGTATTGTAAAAGAATTGTTTAACGATAAAAGTGTGGAGGGGCTGGCCCGTTACGAGAACATCAATGAATTACTGAACTCCATTAAAGAATGGATCGAGAGTCCGGATAATGAAGACGGTGAAGTGGTGGATAAAAGTCTGGGAGCCTACTTGCAGCAGATTACTCTGCTGACGGATGCCGATGACAAGGACCCCAATGCCGATACGGTGAAACTGATGACCATACATGCTGCAAAGGGATTGGAGTTCAGTTGCGTATTTGCATCCGGACTGGAAGAAATGCTTTTTCCGAACGCCATGAGCATCAATACAAGGGAAGAGCTGGAAGAAGAAAGACGATTGTTTTATGTAGTGATTACAAGAGCAAAGACAAAGCTCTGGATCACATATGCCAATACAAGATATAAATTCGGACAACTGATACAGAATGAACCAAGTCGTTTTATTGCCGAAATACCGGAGGACCAGGTAGACTTTAGTGCCGCCGCCGGTGATACCCGTTCGTTTGCCGGCACATCAAATTTTAACCGGGCACAAAGAGGTTTCGGATCGGGTAATCAGGGTTACAGAAAAGATGAAGTGAACGAGGCTGAGAAAAAATATGGGCCAGCACTAGGAAAGAAAAAAGAAATGCCTTCCTATATTGTTCCGGCATCATCCAATAAAGTAGTGGATCATCAGCCATCCGAAGATTTTGTGGCCAGCGATACGTCCGGTTTGGAAGTGGGCAACCGGGTGGAGCATCAGAAATTTGGATTTGGTGATGTGTTGAAAATGGAAGGTTCGGCACATAACCCCATTGCAACGGTTTTATTCGATAAAAACGGAGAAAAAAAAATCATGCTGAATTATGCAAAGCTGAGGATT
>JAYWCV010000266.1:0-7706 GCA_043780275.1 Chitinophagaceae bacterium | reverse complement strand
CCCCCTGAATAATTTTATGGATTACTGGCCTTGTGCAAGGCTATACGCTTTCTTATTTTCCCACATATTTAATAATTCCAGCGAACATATTTTAAAGTCTCCGCTCAAGCTAACGTATAGTCCGATGACATCATGCTGGCTAAGTGGGCCTTCAATACTTTCAAAACGAACATTGTATTGGTTTACCAGGTTTGTATAAACCGAACCGGTAGGCCAAACCTGTGTACCTCTGTTACTAACACTAACTATATTGAATTTAACACCACCATGGCGTTGACATTTTTTAGCAATGATTTCCGGTTGGTCAATACTTTCAATAAACATATCTACTCCTGCAATTTGTTCATCATCCATTTCTTTCGATACCAGCATCGGATTTTTTTCCAATTTAAAATTTGTTGGAGTAATGGGCATATTTGGTAAAATTGGTTTGGCGTTGATCTGTGGTATTTTTCCAAAATTGCCAATAATGGCATTTGCAAATTCCGTCGTATTTAAAGATTGAATATTCTTATCACCAAAATCTCCGGTACGGGTTCCCTGTTCAAGCGTAAATAACAATGCATTTTCAATAATCGCGGCATTTTCCATATAGCCAAAATGGCGAAGCATGGCAATGCCGCTTAAAAGAAGTGCGGTTGGATTAGCAATGTTTTTACCGGTGATATCCGGTGCTGTGCCGTGAACGGCTTCGAAAATGCATATATGATCTCCAATGTTTGCAGAAGGTGCAAAACCTAATCCGCCTATTAATCCGGCACAAAGATCTGATACAATATCTCCTTGAAAATTGGTCAATACAACCACGTCAAAAAGATCGGGTCTGGTAACAAGTTTCATACACATGTCATCAATGATGACATCATCAGCATTTAATTCGGGGTAATCTTTAGCCACTTCATAAAAACATTCCAGAAATAAGCCGTCGGTTATTTTCATAATGTTGGCCTTATGTCCGCAGGTGATTCGTTTTGCATTTTTCTTTTTCGCCATTTCAAAGGCATATTTGATCAATTGCAAACTACCCGGACGGGTAATAAAACGGCGGCTTAATGCCACATCATGTGTCAGCATATGCTCAATGCCGCCATACGTATCTTCTATATTTTCTCTAACAACGGTAACGTCTATGGGAATACCGGCTTTTGAGAAAACAGTATCTACCCCATGAAGAGTTTGAAACACTCTTTTATTGGCATAGGTATTCCATGTTTTACGGGCCGTAACATTTACACTTTTTACACCTTTTCCTTTGGGTGTTTCCATGGGTCCTTTAAACAAAAATCCTAGCTCTTCAATTGTTTTTTGTGCATCGGGAGTCATTCCATTCGAAAATCCTTTGTCAAAAACCCATTTTCCCATATCAACAAACTCGTATTCCAGTGGAACTTTATTGGCTTTGAAAATATTTAAAACGGCTTCCATTATTTCCGGACCGATTCCATCTCCTTTAGCAACAGCTATTTTCATATACTATAATTTCAAATTTGTGATGATGCATTGAATTCCTGACAAAAATCAAGATTTAATAAGTGGTCGCAAAGTTAATGTATGAGGGTTTAATGGATGTAAATTTTCCTTCATTAATAGATAAGTTTTATCAATTTGTTTACTTTTATGAAAACCCTAAAGAATGATAAGTAAAATTTCAGAAGGTGTCGAGATCAGTGTTGAAACTTTTTATCAGTCTGACTACAGTAATCCGCAACAGTTGGACTTTATGTTTGCATACCGTATCAACATTGAAAACCACAATTCTTTTCCTGTCAAACTGGTTAGCCGTCATTGGTATATTTTCGATAGTAACGGAAACAGTCGAGAAGTTGAAGGTGAAGGCGTTGTTGGTGTACAACCGGTTTTGAACCCTGGCGAAAATTATCAGTATGTCAGTGGTTGTAACCTGAATAGTGAAATGGGAAAAATGCATGGACTTTATCAGATGGAAAACCTTTCAAGCAATGAAACTTTCAACGTTCAAATTCCAACATTTGAAATGATTGTTCCATTTAAAAATAATTAATTAACTACAAATTCTTTCTCGATTATTTAGGCTTGTATTTTGTGTCCTCCATTATTTTACGAGCATTAGTATTTAATAATTCTTTAATACTCATGGAAGGATTTTTGGCTGCAAATTTTTTAATAATTTGTAATCCAATCCATGGGCCAATATTGCCGGGAGAGTTTTCGGGCATTCCCTGCGTATAGGGCGACTCTCCGATATACGTTTGTATCAGCACGGGTTCTATGGTATACAAATTTTCATTGGTCACTAAATAATTCCAGATCAATCCTTCATTTTCCTTGCACCAGTCAAGTTGTTGTTTTGTATACCCTGTTATGATGGAATCATTTTCAGCAGGTAAAAATTGACTGATCAAATACCATTGCTTTCCTTTTTCTATAATTTGTTCAATCAATGTTTTGCCTTTGCTTTTATCTGGATAAATATCATCAGCAATCAATTTCATAATATCCGAAACAATATATTCTTTTTCAAAACGACGGCTTCTGTATTGTGGTGCCACATTTAAAATGAATGCTTCATTTTGATATGCAGAAAAATTTCGGCCCAGGTAAAACTGTAAACTGATACCGATAAAATCCGGGCCGATGAAATTGGGGGAATACTCTCCATTCAATTCTGCCATGGCATCTAATGGTCCAACAAGGGTTATTGCTTTTGTAACAGGATATTCAGGAAAATAAAATCTTACATGTTGAAAAGCCTTTTTCAGCTCTTTTTGAATCGGATACACATCTTTGAATGCCAGTTCTACCGAATCAAAAATGGCTGAATTCATTGCCAGGTATCTTTTAGTGCCGGGTAAAATAGCTGGATTCTCCTGACTAAGAGCACCTAGGCCTAAAATGTTTTCGATGAAAATTGGAAATAAGGAAGGGTATTTCTTTTGAAGCAATGGTAATGCTGATTCCAGTTTATTGGAATCCAAACTGAAAAAATCCTGATCAAATCTTTCCATCGGGATATTAACTTTTATAGCGGAGACATCCGGGCCGGATTCGTTATTACAACTGATAAAAAAAGGAAGGGTCAATATGAAAAAAAATAATTTTAGCATAGGTTTAAAAACGTTGATTAAACTGATTTGTTGTTTTGTTTATTCCCGCAAATCTAATTCCTTTACGATAAAACGTATGGTTGGTTATTACCGGTTCTGTTAATCTTTGAATTGCTTTTGATGTAATTTAGCGAAATGAAAATAGCATTAGCACAGCAAAACTATCATATTGGAAATTTTGAAGAGAATACCAACAAAATAATTGAAGCTATTGGATGGGCAAAAAAAGAAGGAGCGGACCTGGTTGTGTTTTCTGAATTATGTGTTTGCGGATATTCCCCCCGTGATTTTCTGGAGATAAAAGATTTTGTACAACATTGCTACGACGCGGTAGACAGGATAAAACTACATGCAGATACTATCGGTGTGTTAATCGGCAGCCCCGTTAGGAATCCGAAAAAAGAAGGGAAGGATCTTTTTAATGCAGCCATTCTTTTATATGAAAAAGAAATCAAGGCGCAGATACATAAAACACTTTTACCCAATTACGATGTGTTTGATGAATACCGGTATTTTGAACCGGCTGACAGCTGGAATGTAATTGAATTCAAGGGAAAGAAATTAGCCGTAACTATTTGTGAGGATATGTGGAACATGGGCGATAATCCCATGTATCGAATTACACCCATGGAAAAATTAATGCCGTTTGCACCGGATGTGATGATTAACCTTTCCGCCTCACCATACAACTATGCACAGGATACGGTTCGAAACAGTATTGTAAAAGCACATACACAGAAATATGGTTTGCCTATGCTGTATTGTAATGCCGTGGGGTCTCAAACAGAAATCGTATTTGATGGCGGTAGTTTGGTGTATGATATCAATGGTGACCTAGTGAAAGAAATGAAATATTTTGAGGAAGACATGGCCATTTTCGATCTGGAAGAAATTTCTGCCATTAAAAAATCAACCGGGGAGAAAGAAGCAAACGCAGCATATTTTTATTCATCCCGTGATGTAGGACAAGGAGAAGATACGATTGCATACCTCTGCAACGAAAAGAATATTTCAGAAATATACAAGGCATTGATATTGGGTATTCGGGATTATTTTTCGAAAATGGGGTTTACAAAAGCAATACTTGGTGCATCAGGTGGCATCGATAGTGCAGTTACGCAAGCCATAGCAGTAGCAGCTTTAGGAAAAGAAAATGTGCTATCTGTTCTGATGCCATCCCCTTATTCATCCACTCATTCGGTTAATGATGCCATTGAGTTAAGTAAAAATTTGGGTAACGATTATCATGTCATTCCCATTGAAAAAATTTATGACAGTTTTTTAGATACACTGAAACCTTTTTTTAAAGAACTGCCTTTTAGTGTAGCAGAAGAAAATGTACAAAGCAGAACCCGTGGAAATGTATTAATGGCTATGGCTAATAAGTTCGATTATATTTTATTGAATACTTCAAACAAAAGTGAACTGGCCACCGGCTACGGAACGTTGTATGGCGATATGGCCGGTGGTATCGGCGTATTGGGTGATGTATATAAAGTGCAGGTATTTGCTTTGGCGAATTATATGAATCGGAATAAAAAAATTATTCCTGATAATATTATTTCAAAAGCTCCTTCTGCCGAATTGCGTCTCAATCAGAAAGACAGTGATAGTTTGCCCGAATATGAAATTCTGGATGATGTATTATTCGATTACATTGAATTAAGGGGAAGTCCACATACCATTATTGCAAAAGGAATGGATGCTGCATTGGTGAATCGGGTTTTGAAACTGGTGAATACCAATGAATATAAACGAAATCAATTCTGCCCGATAATCAGGGTTAGTTATAAAGCATTCGGTATTGGAAGAAGGGTGCCCATTGTAGCAAAATATCTTTCCTGAGAAATGGATTAAAAAGCTAAAAATAAATTCATCTTATCTTGCAACATACATGACAGGAACTGTTTACAAATCTACCGGTAGTTGGTATATTATAAAAGATGAATCTGGCCGAAGTTGGAATGCCCGATTAAAAGGTATTTTTAAAATTGATAATATTACGTCCACCAATCCATTAGCTGTTGGCGATCTGGTTGATATGGATATTGATAGTGAATCGGAAAATGCCGCAATCATTACAACTATTCGTGACCGCAGAAATTATGTAAACCGGCAATCTCCCAAAGGCCGGCATTTACATCATATCATTGCAGCAAATCTCGATCAGTCTTTATTAATTGCTACATTAAAAGATCCTAAAACATCACAAGGTTTTATCGATCGTTTTTTAACAGCATCAGAATCTTTTCATGTTCCATCTATTATCGTATTTAATAAGATTGATATTTATAAACAAAAGGAATTCGATAAGCTTGCCGAATTAAAAGACATGTATGAGGCTATAGGTTATACCGTAATTCCCATGAGTGTTTTACAGCATATCGGTGTGGAGGAGATAAAGGATAAATTGAAAAATAAAACAACCTTAATAAGTGGACATAGTGGTGTGGGAAAATCTACGTTCATCAATTCTATTTTCCCGGAAATAAAAATTAAAACACAGGATGTAAGTGAATGGAGTGGCAAGGGTTTGCATACAACTACGTTTGCTGAAATGTACGACCTGCCTGCTTCTGGCAGGATCATTGATACACCGGGTATCCGTGAATTTGGATTGGTGGATATCAGTAAAAAAGAATTGTCGCAGTATTTTCCGGAGATGAGAGTATTGATTAATGATTGTCAATTCAACAATTGCATGCATTTAAATGAACCCGGTTGTGCAGTAAAGGAAGCGGTTGAACATGGAGCCGTCAATATGGATCGATACATCAGTTATTGTACCATCCTGGAATCTATTGAAGGAAAATTATGGTGATATCAGGCAATGTTTTGCTTCATATCCATATTAATGATCTTGCTTTCCAATACACTTGCCAATTCCACCACTATTTTATTTACTTTCTGTAAAGCTTCTCTTGTCTTTGCAGGGAAAATAGAAATACCTGTGTAAATACTGTAGTGAAGTGTAAGTAAATGACTGTTGAATTGAAATTCCCAATCAATGGAATCAAAATCATCTTCTTTGTGATTGAAATGTACCTGAAGGTCGTCGCTCAAAATGTTTGCAACCTGGTAGAAGCGTTTCAAACCGCCATCATCATCGATGACTGCTTCGGTGCAACCTAAGGTAGTTCGTAGGGTGAGGCTCATAGTTAAATGGTTTAAGTTTTTAATAGGACAGATTTATCAGCTAAGTAGTTGCATGGACAACAACTTAAGCTTTGAATTTTTTTACTTTCGGAATTTTTTCACCACTTAAAAGCTTTTCTGCTCCCACATTTTTTCCATTGCTTTTACAACCATATTTTGCTGCAAAAGCTTTACTCCATATCCTGCAAGATGAAAAAATCATCAGAAAACAAATAACTATTACAATCGAAATTGTTTTCTTCATAATATAAAAACGAAAAATCAATCAATTAATTGCACTTAAATATCAGCAACTTATGGGGAAAGTTTTATGTACTGGCTTTAAAGTGTATTATTCTTTAAACCAGCCGGCATATTTGATGTAATTATCTGCAATTCGGTTTATTTCTCCGCTTATTTTTTCTTCCGGAATATCCTTTACTTTCTTTGCTGGCACACCGGCATAGATACTACCCGCTTCACAAATGGTTCCTTCCAATACTACGGCACCTGCTGCAATGATGGTGTTACTATGCACTACCGCATTGTCCATGATGATGGAGCCCATGCCTATCAATACATTTTCGTGAATGGTACAACCATGCACAATGGCGTTATGTCCGATAGAAACATTATCGCCAATAATCGTTTTTGTTTTTTTATATGTGCAATGTAAAACCGCTCCATCCTGTACATTTACTTTATTTCCCATGCGGATACTGTTTACGTCGCCACGAATTACTGCATTAAACCAAACACTGCATTCATCACCCATGATTACATCGCCGACAATAGTTGCATTGGGAGCAATAAAACAATCTGCACCCATTTTTGGAAGAACTCCTTCAACTGCTAATATCAAAGCCATAGTATAAGTTTAAAAATTCAAAAACTGATTTGATTGGTTTCCATGTTGATTTTCTATTGTAAACCTATCTTTACAAATATCCGAATTTGTCAGTGACAATTGTTCATTTGCAATAAACGATAATTTATCATCAGATTGAATTTTATGAATCAACGGGAATTATTCTTTCGACACCTGGCACAAACTTCGCCTGCTCCGCTTGCTTTAGAAATTGTAAAAGCAAATGGAACAATTTTGTATGATGCCAATGGTAAAGAATATATCGACCTGATTGGTGGCATCAGTGTTGCTAATGTCGGTCACCGGCATCCGAAAGTTATTGAAGCAATAAAAGATCAGCTGGACAAATATCTCCACATCATGGTTTATGGTGAGTTCATTCAATCGCCGCAGGTACAGTTTGCAAAACTATTGACTGATCATTTACCCGCTTCATTGAATGCAGTTTACTTTACCAATTCGGGTGCAGAAGCGGTGGAAGGAGCTATGAAACTGGCTAAGCGAATAACGAACCGTACTCAGATCATTGCATTCAATCAATCTTATCATGGTTCAACACAGGGTGCATTAAGTATCATCGGTGATGAGTATTGGCGAAATGCTTACCGCCCATTGTTGCC
>JAYWCV010000265.1:0-5397 GCA_043780275.1 Chitinophagaceae bacterium | reverse complement strand
ATTTGCTTCCGGTACTGCAAAAAGTTTACCATTGGCAATAAATACAATCAATAACTTTGGTTCACTTTAATAAAAAATAGTATTTATTTATTGTATAATATATAAATAACGCATTTTCAAAGCCACTCTTCGGAGTGGTTTTTTTATGCTTCATAGTTTAATTAAATAACGCTTAAAATATATTTTATAAGCAGCAAAAATTAACTTTTGTATCTCTTTCATACTTATATTGTACCTCGCTAAAAAACTAAGTGCATCATTTTATTTAAAACAAAACACACGCAAATGAGAAAATTGCTATTACTAAGTTTAGCCTCTTTGTTCTTTGTAGGACAATTGCTGGCACAAAAAACGATAACCGGTAAGGTTGTTGATGAAAAGGGAGATCCCCTTCCAAATGTTACAGTTACAGTTACAGTTAAAGGCTCAACAGTTGGAACTACTTCCAAAGAAGATGGGTCTTTTTCAATTTCAGTTTCAGATGCCAGTAAAACCTTAGTTTTTTCATCTGTAAACATGCTAACAACTGAAGTTGCAATTGGATCAAACACGTTTTTCAATGTTTCTTTAAAACAGGAAGATGCAAGTTTAACCGAAGTTGTAGTAGTAGGTTATGGAACTCAGAAGAAAAAAGAATTGACAGGTTCTGTTTCTTCTATTAAAGCTTCTCAGATAAAGAATATTCCACTAATAGGACCTGATCAGGCATTGCAAGGTAGAGTTGCAGGGGTTAATGTTACTCAAAGTTCTGGCACACCAGGATCTTCAATAAATGTGAATGTTAGAGGTATTGGATCTATTTCTGGAGGTAGCCAGCCTTTATATGTAATTGATGGTATTCCAATCACTACAGGTAGTTTTTCTCAAATTGGGGTAGGTAACCAGACTTTGAATGCTTTGGCCGATATCAACCCGAATGAAATTGAATCTTTTGAAATTTTAAAAGATGCTGCTGCAGTTGCTATTTATGGATCGAGAGCTGCTAACGGTGTTGTATTAATTACAACTAAAAGAGGAGCAAATCAAAAAGCTAAAATCAATTATTCGACTTACATGGGTCAATCCAAAGTTGCAAAACAAATTGAGCCTTTGACCGGTCCAGAGTATATTGCTTTAATTCAAGAAGGACTTGCTAATAGAGTTACACCACTTACTCCTGCTCAAGCTGGATTGCCAAGTTTGGGTGGAACTCCAAGCTCTTATCCAAGTACGAATTGGCAGAATTTAATATTTCAAGCTGCAGTAGTACAAAATCATGATATTTCTGTTCAGGGTGGAAATGAAAGAACAAAGTTTTTTACATCTGCAAATTATTTCCAACAGGAAGGGATCATTAAAGGATCTGAGTTTGAACGATTTAATGTAAGAATGAACATGGATAATAACCTAAGTTCAAAAATTAAAATTTCTACAAATATTGCATTGAGCAGGTCAATCAGTACCCGTATTGAAAATGACAATAATATTAATGGTGTATTAAGTGCAGCGTTATTGATGGGGTCTCATATTCCTGCCTATAATGCAAATGGCACTTATGGAAAAGATCCGAATGCTTCTGTTGAAAATCCATTAGCAGCAGCTTTAGAGCCATATAATAAAGTTAAAAATAACCGTATTTTGATTAATGTTTCCGGAGATTATAAAATTACTCCAAACTTAACATTTACATCACGTGGCGGGGTAGATTATATTGGTTTTAATGAGCATCAGTTTAAGCCTACAACTACTAATAGTGGTGCTGGTGTAAAAGGATTTGCTGTAGAAGCCTATAATCAGTCAACGAACTTAATCAATGAAAATATATTAGCGTATAATAAATCATTTAATAAACATACTATTTCTGCCACTGCAGTTGCTTCTTATCAACTTTTTAAATTTGAATCATTGTTTGCAAGAGCAGAGAATTTTCCTGGTAACAGCATCATTCGCTTATCGGGTGGATCTGTAAAAAAAGAAGCTACTTCTGATGGGTCTTCTCAAGGTATTCTTGGTTATGTAGGAAGATTTAACTATGCGTATAATTCAAAATACATAATAAGTGGAAGTGTTAGAAGAGACGGTGCATCTAACTTTGGAGCTAATAGACGTTGGGGTACTTTCCCTTCCATTTCCGGGGCATGGAGAATTTCTGAAGAAGGATTTATGAGAGGCATTAAGCCAATTTCTGAATTAAAATTGAGAGGAAGCTGGGGTAAGGCAGGTAATGCAGCATTTGGCCTTTTTGCTTCAAGAGCTCTTATTGGAGTTGGTGCAAACTATATAACAAATGCTGGTTTGGCGCCTACTCAATTAGGAAACCCTGATTTAGGATGGGAAGCTACAGAGCAAGTTAATCTGGCAATGGATTTGGGCTTGTTAAATAACAGAATTAACTTAACCGTTGAATTGTTCAAACGTAATACTAACGACCTATTGTTAAGTCGTCCATTAGTTGCCAGTTCAGGTTTTACATCAATAAGCGAAAATATTGGTTCATTGGAAAATAAAGGAATTGAATTTACCTTAAGTACAGTAAACGTTAAAAAATCTTCTTTTAACTGGACAACAGATTTTAATATTTCTTTCCAGGAGAATATGGTTACAAAGCTTGCAGGTGCTCCATTTGCAGCTGGTTTTGCAAGTTGGGTTGAGGCAGGAAAGCCATTAGGTTCTTTCAGAGGATACAGAGTGGTAGGGTTATTCCAAACTCAGGCTGAAATTGCTGCCGCTCCTTTTAATTCTGCAGCTAATCGTCCTGGTGATATTCAATTCAGAGACTTAAATAAAGACAATGCTATTACGGCAGCTGATCAGGAAGTTTTTGGAAATGCTTTACCTAAGTTTTATGGTGGTTTAACAAACAATTTATCTTATAAAGGATTTGAATTAAGTGTTTTTGTTCAATTTGTTTATGGAAATGATATTTGGAATCATTCGAGAGCATTTTCAGAAGGAATGAATAGTGTGTTTGGACAAGCTGCAACTGTGAGAAACAGATGGACACCGACAAATACAAAAACCAATATTCCAAGGGCACAATTTGGTGATCAACCTAATAACAGAAGGAACTCCGATAGATGGTTGGAAGACGGATCTTTCGCACGTATCAAAAACTTAACACTTGCCTATAATATTCCGGAATCTATAACAAAGAAATGGAGAATGGGAAGTGCCAAATTCTTCATACAAGGTCAAAATCTTTATACTTTCACCAACTATTCAGGTTTAGACCCGGAAGTAAGTACTTTCAGTGTAACGAATACAGCTCCTGGTACAGACTTCTTAACATTTCCTCAGCCACGAACACTTACAGCTGGGATAAATATTATTTTTTAATTAACGTATTCATTTATCTAATTATATAAAAATGAAAAAACTATTATTACCAATTTTTGCATTGAGTTTAGGTATAAGCTCATGTAAAAAAATATTGGATCAACAACCTCAATCTTCTTTAGACGCAGCAACAGCCTACACAACAAGACAAGGTGTGGAAGCTGGTTTATTAGGCTGTTATAGCTCATTGCAAAGCGGAAGCTATTATGGACTTCGTTTTTGGGCTCTCGGCGATGTAGAAACAGATATTTTACTACATACCGGTACTTTCCCTTCATTTGCTCAGTTTGCAAACCGTGCTTTGTTGGCAGATAATGCCGAGATTACAGGTATGTGGAGTACTCTTTATAATGCTATTAATCGAGCTAATAATATCATTGCATCTGCCCCAGGGATAACAGATCCTGCTTTTAATGTTAATCAGGCAGTTGCTGAAGCCAGATTTTTAAGAGGGTTATTTTATTTTGATTTAATTCGTGGATTTGGTGGTTCTACTACTGGGTACAATAAATCCGGAGGTTTAGGTGTTCCTTTATTCACTAAGCCTACACTTACTCCGGCTGATGCTGCTCCTCAGGCAAGGAAAACAGAGGCCGAAATTTATACTCAGATCTTATCTGATTTGGATTTTGCAATTGCAAATTTACCAACTGCTTCAGCTAATGGCAGAGCAACTGTAAATGTTGCTAATAGCATAAAGTCCCGGTTGGAATTGTATCGTGAAAACTGGACATCAGCTGAAACGATAGCGTCAACTGTTATCAGTCAATTCAGTGCTCAGCCAAATGGCGGTTTAGTAGCTGGTGCCAGTTATGCAAATATTTGGTTGATAAAAAATCAAAAACCTGAAAGTATTTGGGAATTGCAGTTTGATATTAACAATACAAACAGTATCGCATTCTTCTATTATCCAACACTGAATGGTGGCAGAAATGAGATTACATCCTTAGCTTCATTTGGTGCTGCACATGAAGCAGGAGACTTGCGTTTAACTACCAATCGAACTACAACAACTCCTCTTAATAAAACGCTTAAATATACAAGAGTGCCCGGAGATGATCATGTAACATTAGTAAGACTTTCTGAATTATATTTAATTCGTGCTGAAGCAAGAGCCAGGAAAGCTATTCCTGATATCACTGGTGCTCAGGCAGATTTAAATGTAGTAAGAACAAGAGCAGGTCTTCTTAATACTACAGCATTAACTCCAGCTGATTTGGTAACTGCTATTGAAAGAGAAAGAAGAATTGAGTTTGCTCATGAAGGTCATCGTAAATTTGACATGAGAAGATATAATACATTCATTAACTTACCTGGTATGACATCTGCATCAAATTGGAGAGCTTTATGGCCAATACCAGAGAGAGAAACTTTAACAAGTAAGAATATTATAACTCAAAATCCTGGGTACTAATTTTATTTGTGAGTAGTTCTGAAATAAGTTAACAGTTTTCAAGAAATTTCCGGTTGCCTCAGGTAGCCGGGAATTTTGTTTGATAGATATTTTCTTTTTTTAGTAGAACCAACGATAATTTTTAATCATCGTTGTTGGCAGCAGGTCGTATTACAACGATATTTGCTTCCGGTACTGCAAAAAGTTTACCATTGGCAATAAATACAATCAATAACTTTGGTTCACTTTAATAATAGTAATCAATAGATTTATACATGAAAAAGCTACTCATTTGAGTGGTTTTTTTTATATTTATTCTTACTATCTTTTCATAGATCAAGAAATTTCATAAACAATTTTATATGCAAAAATTAATATTATTTTTCGGTTTTGTGATTGCATCATTTACCCTTCATGCAGCCGACTCAACTTTCCTTCAGTACAAAGGAACCTATATCTTCCCATATGGAAGTATGGTTCAATCGGTGGATATAAGTATAATCGATTCGGTATTGATGATCAATTCTAGTCTCGGCACTTCCCGCTTGGATAAAATGGCTCATGATACTTTTTACTTGGTTGCGTATGATGGTGTAGTAATTTTTAAAAGAGATAGTACCAAAACAAAAGTTTTAGGTATAAAAATCGAAGCACAATCTGTATTATTGGAAGGCGAAAAGCAGGAAGAT
>JAYWCV010000264.1:0-3351 GCA_043780275.1 Chitinophagaceae bacterium | reverse complement strand
GTACATATTTAATTGCGCATATGAAGGTTAATTATCCGGGGTCATGTTCTTATACATATGATGAAAAAATCTATATAAATAATTCACCTACTATTGCCGCTTTAGGAAATACAACAATATGTGAAGGCGAAACAGTTTTTTTAAGAGCAAGTTCAGGTGGGATTAATCCAACTTATCAATGGCGGAAAAATGGAATTGTATTAGCGAATCAGAATAATCAAGAGCTTAAGGTGACATCTACAGGTAATTATACTTGTGATATATTTGGAAGCCAATGTTCAGGACCAAGCAATTCGATAATTGTTATTGTAAATCCGAACCCATCAGTTGCTATTACTATGGATTGTAGTTCACCATTAAATGCTAGAGTACTGTATGCAGACTATTCATACGGATCTGCTCCTTCTGTTGTCGGTACTGGCGGAGTTACTTATTTATGGAGTACTGGAGAAATAACAAATCAAATAACTATTGATTTAACTAACCCGCAATACGATAATGTTTCTTATTATGTAACAGCAACAAGTCCTTCTGGATGCCAACAGACAGATCATAAAAGAATAAAATCAAGCAATAGTATTGGTGCTAATTTAACGTATTCTAATTTGTATTCTCCAATAGGGCTCTGTGATTTTGGTCGAGTAGATTTGGACTGTTATGCTGACTTGCCTTATAGAGTTACTTTATTTGACGGACTATCTTTAAGTTCGATACCATGGTATAATGGACATCATTTCCCCTTAGATAATTTGAATCCGGGAAATTATACAGTCTATTTAACTGAATCATTTGGAACATGTATCACTAGTACGAATTTTACAATTGGTCCAGCAATGATATCTCCCCCTGTAGTAACATTGTCCACAACAGGAAATAATTGTATTAATGGTTCTGGGGGTAGCATTACTATCTCTTCGATATCCGGTGATCCCAACGCCATTTTTACCGTTGAGATTCCTTCAATAAATTATAGTATGCCTTATACAGCTGGAATGAGTATTACCGGTTTATCGTCTGGTTCATATATAATCAAAGCCTCTGACCAAAATTGCAATTACTCTTATTTCACTGCAATTGTTGGTCTTGTAAATGACCCAATTCAATTTCATTTTAACATTGGAAATGTAAATTGTCCGGGAGGAACAGGTGGAACAGCTTCAGTAATTATTGATTCTCCAAACGGCGGATCTTATTCATATTTGTGGTCATCAAGTGAAATAGTATCAAGTATAATAAATAAAGTTGCAGGCAGTTATTCAGTGACGATAACGTATGGTAATTCCTGTACTATTACTGGAATTGCAGAAATATCTCAACCATATCCATTGACATTTAATGTTGTAAGTAATACTTATAATTGTTCAACTAATAATGCTACAGTTGTTGTTGAAGTAAATGGAGGAAGCCCTCATTCTACAAATAATTCGTATGATGGATTTCCTGCCGGTTGGGTGCAGTCGACGAATGTTCGAAATGTTTATCAATTTATAGGCCCAACTACACCAAGTACTTTTACAATTACAGATCGAAAAAATTGTTCTCTGTTGGTAAATATTACTCCAGCAACTTCTGGTAATCTACAACTTACATTTAATAGCACAAATATTTCTTGTTCAAATTCCATCGGGATCGCAAGTGTAATTGCTACTAATGGAACATTGCCATATTCTTATTTATGGAGTCCCGGAGGCGGAACAAGTGCTTCCATTAATGTGAATCAAGCTGGTCTATACTCTTGTATAGTAACAGATGCCGGAGGATGTAGTGCTACAGGTAATGTAACTGTTCAAAATACCGGAATTAGTATTCCGGTAAATAGTAATCCTATTTCTTGTAATGGTGGTTTAACTTCAGTTGTCTTAACTCCAGCTGGTGGAACAGCTCCTTACACAATTTCTGGTAATGGTACAAATAACTTAAGGGCAGGAACTTATTTATATACAGTTACAGATGCCAATAATTGTTCTGCTACAACTGCTGTTATAATCGCTGAACCAACTCAATTGACAGCTACTACGAATTTTTCTCCTATATTATGTAACGGCGGTTCTACTAGTGTTACTGTTACAGCAAATGGTGGTACACCACCTTATTCAGGAACTGCAGTTTATCCTCAAAATGTTGGTACAGCAACTTATACTGTTTCTGATTTCAATGGATGTCAGTCAACAACAACCGTCACTATTACTCAGCCAACCCTATTAGTTGCTTCATCTTCTATCCAATCTCCAATTCTTTGTAACGGAAGAACAACATTGCTGACTATTTCTGGTACAGGTGGTACCCCTCCAATTTCCGGAACCGTGATAAATACTCCTGTTGGTGCTGGGACATATATTTATAGTGTCACAGATGCTAATAATTGCAGTGCTACTACTTCAATAATTATCAGCGAGCCATCTACTGTAAATGTAACTTCTTCAGTTCAATTACCTTTAGGTTGTATCGATTCGAATGAAGGATCAATCACGTCAATTGCTTCAGGCGGTTCCCCATCGTATATTTATTCCTGGTATCCGGGGAGCTTATCCGGACCTAATCAAAATAACCTTCCCCCAAATAGTTATACGGTAACAGCGACCGATGCAAATGGATGTACAGGCACCTCAATTGTTGTATTAACTGAAGATGATAATTGTTGCGGAACGACTGCATCGCAATTAGTGAATGCACCATCAGTTTTATCCCAGACAGTATATACCGGCACTTATAGTTTGAAATATAATGTTGAAATAAATTCAACAAATCCGGTTGTAACTTTTGACGGTTTAAATTTAACCATTTCTAAAAATGTTTCAATTACCGTTCGAGCTGGATGTGTTTTAAATATTCAAAATTTATCAGACCTTCATGCATGTACCTTCATGTGGCAGGGCATAATTGTAGAACAAGGTGGAATATTAATCATAGAGAATTCGAGCATTTCAGATGCTAAGTATGGAGTGTATTTGAAGAAGGCGAGAGATGGGGCATCCACCTTAAAAGTTGTTGGGTCTAATTTTAATGCAAATTATATCGGAATTTATATGGAGTCTACCACTGTTTTTCCTCCAGCTGCGGATCCGGATGAAATGAATAATATTTCAATGAATGTTGTGAATACTCAATTTACTTCCACGTACCCACTTAAACCTTCAACAGATATACCGCAGGGTGAAAGAACGTATGCCGGTATGTACATCAATAATTGGACAGGTTATATTGGGAAAGATGGTAGTTTTGGTAATTACTTCAATAATCTGAATATAGGAATCAGAACAAGAAAATGTGTAGTTACAATCGTGACATCAAATTTCTTTAACATACAACCTGATCCTTTATATGATGTTGCGCTTTTTAATGGTAGTGGAA
>JAYWCV010000263.1:0-6706 GCA_043780275.1 Chitinophagaceae bacterium | reverse complement strand
AGCAGGTATAATGAGTTCACCAGTTGAAGGAGTGTTCAACAGCTCATTGTTTGGTAGCTCCTCTTCTTCCGGGCTGTTATTTGCTTTTAATTCTTCCATAAGTTATTAAAGATGATATTCTTTTTGTAAAAATGCAATGATACCTGCCGCCTTTTCATGTAAACGCGTAAGCCTGGTAAAAAGAATTCTGTTACTCCCTTTTAATTGATGAAAACGATAAGCTAAATCTTTGTGTAACGAGGGTTCATAAGAACGCAACGGCGGATTACCGGCAGGTTTATTAATGATGTTGTTATCGTCAAGCATTTTATCAAAAACATAGGGATCAAACGTGAGTGAAATTAAAGGATCAACATCTCTTCGCTCATCCCGTTCGTCTGCTAAATTCGAGAGAATCGTTTCAACCAGTTTCTGATAACTGATGATACTGTCTGCTGCCTGTTCATTCCGGATAAGCCATAATGCTCCTGAATTTTTTAACTGAGTAATGGTTCTGTCACTTGGTTGAAAACGCCTGGTTCGTACAAGAACTCTTCCCAAATAATAAAATTCACTCTCATTGCCTCTTATAGTTTGTGTTTCTAAAAAATTCATCATGGAATCCAACTGTTCTTTTCTTGATTTTTGATATACAAGATTTCTATTGATGGCAGCCGTATCTGTTTTCAGATCTTCAATATAAGATCTGATGAACTGTTTTTCCTTGCTGTTCTCTATTACATGTTCCAATTGATACTCTGCCAAAAAACCACAGAACACAGCGAGGAACAACATGAGAAACTGAAAAACATATTCTTTCCATTTTTTACTTTCGTGTACGTGTCCGTGATGATGTACTTCCATGTTTTGTGTTGAGGGTTGAGGGTTTTGTGTTGAGTGATGGTCGTTTGAATTGGGCAATTCAGTATTGGTAGAAGAGATTTTTTCTTCTGATTTTTTTTCTTTCGATGCCTCCGATTTTTTGTTTTTGTTTTTACGCATCTTTTATTTTAGGTGATATTCTTTTTTTAAAAGGTCAATCAGATTTTCCGCTTTAGTTTTCAAGGCTATTCCTCTATGTGTATTTCCTAAACAACTTATTGATAAATACTGTATCTGGAAGGTAACAGTATTAATAGAAACTGGGTTGTCAGTTATTAATTGCGGATTAGTTGTGGGTCTTACAAATTTCATATTAGAGTCTATGGCATGGTAAAACTGATTTGCGTTAAAAACAGTTCCTCCTATTTCCCGAAAAGTGGTCCTTATTCTTGTGTCTGTTTCATCCCACTCTTTTAAGTCTTTAACTGAAGCGTCATAAGATAAAATATTGTTAATCACATTTTCATTCTTTATAAGTCGCATGTTACCAGAATTTTTTAATTGCTGCATTGTTCCATCTGTACTTTCAAATGGCGGACCGCTAAATACATGTCGTGCAAAAAAATAAGTTGAGTTACCCAGTTGTTTATTACTGCCTGTGGTTAGTAACATCACTAATGAATCCATCATAATTCTTTTTTCCTTCCGTAAATCAACATAGTGTTGAAAGCTGGCTGTGTCTGCTTCTAAATCCTGAATTAATGAACGGACATATTTTTTTTCCCGCTGATTTTCTATAACATGCTCTAATTGATACTCTGCCAAAAATCCGCAGAACACAGCGAGGAATAACATGAGAAACTGAAAGATATATTCTTTCCATTTTTTTGTTTCGTGTACGTGACCGTGATGATGAACTTCCATGTTTTGAGTTGAGAATTGAGGGTTTAGTGTTGAGAGTTTTTCGATTTTTGATTGGGGCAAAGTAGTTTCATCATCAGCAATTATTTTTTCTTCTGAATCGGGAATTTTGCTATACTCAACTTCCGGAATATTTTCTGCTTGTTGATCTGTCTCCTTGTGCAACGAAGCCTTACCTACTTGACCGGCAGGTTTAGCGGAGTTGGATATGTTTTTGTTTTCTTCCATATTTTATTTTGGCTAAAGCCAATTTATATTTATCATTTTAGTCCACAGGCTGAAGCCTGTGGCAATTCAAAAAACCCTGAGACAAAATAAAAATCAAAGGCAATTCAAAAAAAATCTTATTCAATTGACTCCTGCTTTGAATTTCCTCCTGCTTTAGCAGGAGGAAACTGATTGCATCTCAGTTTTGGCTTTAGCCAAATGAATTTCATAAATTTCTTATTTTTATCTTCTTCCTTATCATCAATAAATAGCTACTTCTTTTGACCAATTTTTAAGGTTAAAGAAATAAAAATATTTTTACGAATAGCCAATGATGGAGACCAGATTCTCCCTAATAATAAATAGTTGATTTTGTAAACTGCTCAAATTGGTTTTCGTAAAAAAAAATGAGTAGCTAATCAAAATAGAAATCACAGCCAGCTACAAACGAGAAAAAAGATATGAAGATTATCTGATATTTTAATTTTGAATTATATAAATAAATTATCCGCTGTCAGAAAGCTCGTTTTGGTAATAAGATGAACCATTTTTAAACAATTAATACCTGAACTATTTCAACCAATATGTTTTGTAAATTGCAAGTCTTATTACTAACAAACATTCATTATTATGCCTACATCTAAAATAGCCGGAATTGGATATTATGTTCCCGAAACTGTTATCACTAATAACGACCTGACCAAATACATGGATACCAGTGATGAATGGATACAGGAACGAACAGGCATTAAAGAACGCCGCTACGCAAAAAGATACGGTGAAAACACCACCACTATGGGCGTTAAAGCTGCTAAAGTGGCCATGGAAAGAGCCGGCGTCACCGAAAAAGATATTGACTTCATCATATTTGCAACTCTTAGTCCCGACTATTATTTTCCCGGCTGCGGTGTATTGTTGCAACGTGAAATGAAAATGAATGAGATTGGAGCGTTGGATATCCGTAATCAATGTTCCGGCTTTGTTTACGGACTGAGTGTTGCCGACCAGTTTATCCGTAGCGGAATGTATAAAAATATTTTACTGGTTGGCTCCGAGAAACATTCTTTCGGATTGGATTTTAGTAACCGAGGCAGAAATGTGAGTGTAATTTTTGGTGATGGTGCAGGTGCTGTTGTTATTCAACCTACCGAAAAAGAAGGACAGGGAATTTTGAGTACCCATTTACACAGCGATGGAGAAAGTGCAGAAATTTTATCGATGATCAATCCGGGTGCACACGGCAATTATTGGTACGGCGAAAACGGGCCCAAGTTCAAGGATGTGGAATATGGCGAAATGTTTGTAAGCCAGGACATGCTGGATAATGGCATGCTTCATCCGGATATGGATGGACCTGCTGTTTTTAAAAAAGCTGTGGTGAAGTTTCCTGAAGTGATTATGGAAGCTTTGCAAAAAAATGGTTTGTCTACTGAAGATCTTTCGCTTTTAGTTCCGCATCAGGCCAATCTACGAATTGCTCAATTTGTTCAGCATAAATTAAAACTGAGAGACGACCAGGTGTATAATAATATTCAGAAGTACGGCAACACAACTGCTGCGTCTATTCCCATTGCTTTAGGCGAAGCCTGGGAACAGGGAAAAGTAAAAGAAGGAGACCTTGTCTGCCTGGCAGCTTTCGGTAGCGGATTTACCTGGGCCAGTGCATTGCTACGCTGGTAAATAGTATTGAGACTGGAGTTAATAGTTCGTTGAATTAAACTATCATGAAAAACGTTTTGTTTTTATCGCTACTACTAAATGCTGTTATTCTGCTTAATGCACAGGACAGTTGGAAGGTATATCATAACAAAACAGAATTTTTAACGGGCACCGATGAAAGCAAATCGAAAAACAGTATTTCCATATCAGCAGCCTCTTTAAAAATGTCGGGTGAATTGGTGATCACTTATATTGAAAAAGAGCCTCAAAAAAACTGGAGCAGGTTCATTGCTGTGTTTGACAATCAAGACAATGAATTAGTGCAAAGAAAAAGCCTGCGGATACTTAAAGTTTCAAATGCTGTATTAAAAGATTTATTTAAAAAAAGTACAACACTTCATATTTACAGCTGGTCATTACCCAATGATCCGGATTTGGCTTCACGCATCCGAATTCGCAGAGTACATTTGTGCACTATAGAACTGAAGTAAATGCAAATGAACCGACATATTCTTTATATCATCAATCCGATATCGGGTACCCGTAAAAAAGCCGGACTTCAAAAACTGATTGAAGAACAAACTACAAAAGCCGGCATTCCTTTTCAGATTATACCTTCTGTTGCAAATGGCAACTACGACTTTTTAAAGACCATTATATCGCAGAAAAAAATCACTGATGTGGTAATTGTCGGTGGTGATGGCACGGTAAGCCAGGTTGTTGGAAGTTTAAAAAATACAGGGGTAAATTTCGGTATCCTCCCATTCGGGTCCGGCAATGGCTTAGCTTTGGCAGCTGGTATTCCAACCAATTCAAAAAAGGCATTGCAACTAATTTTCAGCGGAAAACCGAAACTAACCGATGGATTTTATGTAAATGAATATTTCTCCTGTATGCTTAGCGGATTGGGGTTTGATGCACAGGTAGCTCACGATTTTGCCAGGCAAAAAAGAAGAGGTTTTTTTACTTATGTGGTAAAAACAATTCGAAATTTTTTAAAAGGGAAAACTTATTCTTTCAAATTACAGCTTGCTGAAATAGAATTGGAAACCCATGCTTATTTTATCAGTATTGCCAACAGCAACCAGTTTGGCAATCATCTGACCATTGCCCCTTTGGCCAGCCTGTCTGATGGATTGTTGGATATCATTGTTCTACCCGAACAAAACCGATTCAGTTTTGCATATAATATGCTGAAACAGATTGCCGGCTTCAACAAGCTCCAGGAAAATATTCCTACCCTTAAGAATAAAAATATTCTTTATTTTCAGACTGATCAGTTAACCATTATTAATATCAATAAGGCACCATTGCATATAGATGGTGACCCTGCAGCATTGACAGAAAGTATACATATCAAAGTGGAAAAACATGCTTTCCGTCTTATAGGGAAATACAGTTAAGCATTATCGTTTATTGTGCCGATTCTTCAACACATCTTTAATATCTGAAAGCCAAAATCCACGTGTTTGTAAAAGAATAAGATAATGAAACAACAGATCGGCGGCCTCTTCTTTGAACAGTTCATCATTCTGGTCTTTGGCTTCTATCACCAGTTCGACGGCTTCTTCACCAACTTTTTGTGCAATTTTATTGACTCCTTTCTGATAGAGTTTGCTTATATAAGAATCTTCATTGGGGTTTTTAATGCGGTTGGAAATAATGTTTTCCAGTTTATTAAGAAAACCGCCCTTTTCGTTTTTTTCATTGAAACAGGTGTCAGATCCTGTATGGCAAACCGGTCCAACAGGCTGCACTTTTACCAATAAACAATCCTGATCGCAGTCCAGTTTTATCGATTTCAGCTTCAAAAAATTTCCGGATGTTTCACCTTTTTTCCAGAGTCGGTTTTTGGACCGGCTAAAAAAAACAACCCGCTTTTGCTTTAGTGTTTCATCATAGGCTTCTTTATTCATATAGCCCAGCATTAACACAATTTTGGTTTTATCATCCTGTATGATTGCAGGTACCAACCCGTCGTTATATTTAGAAAAATCCGGTGTCATAATCGTATGGGAATTTGTTGATCCTTTAAATAATTTTTCAGAAAAGGTATTTCTATTTCACGATAATGAAAAATACTTGCAGCCAGTGCGGCATCTGCTTTGCCGCTGGTAAAAACTTCTTTGAAATGTTCCATAGTTCCGGCACCTCCACTGGCTATTACCGGTACCGGTACAGATGACGAAATGCTTGCCGTCAGTTCCAATGCAAAACCGTTTTTTGTTCCGTCATGATTCATCGAAGTCAGCAAAATTTCTCCTGCCCCACGACCAACAGCCTCTTTCACCCAATCGATGGTTTTTATTCCGGCGGGGGTTCTTCCACCGTTTAAATATACAACCCATTCCCCATTATCATAACGGGTATCCACAGCCAATACCACACACTGGCTTCCAAATGATGCAGCCAACTGATCGAGCAAGATGGGATTTTTTACAGCAGATGTGTTAACGGAAATCTTATCGGCACCGGCGTGCAATAATAATTCCACATCCTGTACACTGCTGATTCCACCACCCACTGTAAACGGAATATTGATATGATGTGCAATTTCTCCTACCAGTTTGGCAAATGTTTTTCGCTTTTCAATGGTTGCTGTGATGTCTAAAAACACCAATTCATCTGCTCCCTGTTTTGCATACAATGCAGCCAGCTCGACCGGGTCACCCACTTCACGGATATTTTCAAAGTGAATTCCCTTGACCGTTTTTCCATCACGCACATCCAAACAAGGTATGATTCGTTTTGCCAAAGCCATCAGTTCAAATATTTTTGCAGTTCGGTAAATGTTATTCTTCCTTCATAAATTGCCTTGCCGATGATCACAGCTTCGCAACCGGCCTGTTCCAGGGCTTCCACATCAGCAATACCCGAAACACCTCCACTGGCTATCAGATACAGATCAGGAAAACGCTTTTTTATTTTTTTATACAGATCAATAGAAGGTCCTTCCAGTAAGCCATCCATAGCCACATCGGTACAAAACAATCGCTTCACACCCATTTTTATTTTCGCTTCAATAAAATCGAATAGATTTATTTCTGTTTGTTTCAACCATCCATTAATAACCAATAATTCATTTTTTACATCGGCACCCAGCATTATTTTTTCAGCA
>JAYWCV010000262.1:0-2146 GCA_043780275.1 Chitinophagaceae bacterium | reverse complement strand
GGAACGTCCTTTTGAGGTTCAACAGGTTTTGTTGTTTCCTCACTATCTGTAACTGAAACAGCAATAACGACAATAAAAATGATGCCTAATAAAGCACCCAAAGCTATATACAACCCTGTTCTTGATTTTGAAGGCGGAGGTACTGCATATGTCCGTGCTGCAGCAGCAGAACCTGATGCAGATGTAGTTTGGTATGCCTGGTTGGAGGTTGAGGCGGCCTGTGCTTTAGCAGGTTCGGCAGCAGCTCTATCATTTTCCCGTCTTTCTTTTTCAAGTAAAGCCAGCCGCTTCATTTCAAGCTCCTGTTTATTTTTTACCTCTTCAAGTTCGGTAATCAGCTTAATAGTATCGGCCTTATATTTTCCATTGGGGTATTTATTAAAATAATCCTGGTACTCTTCAATCGTATTTTTTTTCTGAGCCTCTTTCCATTCATCTTCTTCATTTTTTTCTTCCAGGTATTGATTCAGGTCGGGGAAATTGGAAGGCAGCTGGTTTAATATCTGTATAAACGAATTAATCAATGCAGATTTTTCCTGATTGGCTGCGCCCGAATCCATGGTATTGGTATTTATTTTTGTATTAAGATCCGTAAACCTTCCACTTAATACAATAATTTGGCCACGTAGCTGCCCGGCATCACTCTTTGCTTCTTTATATGAATGTGGAACTTCATTTAAAAATTTTAAAAATTCATCAATTACTTCTTTTAAATAATTGGAGGCTAATAATTTTTCAATTTTTTCGGTAAAAATCATAAAAAAAGTTTTAGTTATTAAAGAATTGCCTGTACAATTTTTTGAAAATTGGTTTCCATATTACCTTCCCTGATATCTATGCAAAGGCTTTCCCGCAGGCGCCTGATTATTTCGTCCATATTATTTCGCAGCTCCGTCATTCGGGTAAGTTCATTCTGCAGGTCACGTATGCTCCGGTTTTTTTCCATCCGGGCGGTAACCAGGCCCTGAATTTCTTTTATTTCTCCATCAATATGATCCAGTGCTTCATCTGTAAAATTCCGTTTAAAAAAATCATCGGTAATAAAACAGGCTATAAATTTTTTTTTGTATCTGTTTTTTCATGATAAAATGTGTTGATGGATTCCATGGCAACCCAGGCAGATAAAAGACTGTTTTTAGAAATAAGAGAGATGGTAGTTCCGGTTTCCTGGACACATTTTTCAATAAATTCTTTTATATCCTCGCCGGCCTACATGCTTTCACTGTCAATAACCACATTAATATTTTGGGCTGTTAATTTTTCTTTCAGCTTATTGGCCGTTTCCATATCGTGGTGATTGTATGATATGAAAACGCTTTTTGCATGCTCAACTGCTTTTACGGGTTGTGCAGCTACGGACATATCAGCAGTTACCGCTGTGGGTGCAGCATTTGTATTTGTGTTTTCAATTTCATTTAGCAGTTCAAGAACCGAAAAGCTAATCTGAGCATGAAATTTCATCGCCTCTGTTTCATCAATCAGTCCAATATTTTCTTTCTTGCGGATATCGGTGAATTTGGCAGAAATGGTAAACAGTTGATTTTGCAGGTCGGGGTAAGCCACTATTTCTTCCTTAAGTCTTGTCAAGACCCTATCCATTTTATTTTCTGCAATAAGCCGTCGCAGTTTATCAATGTCTGTAATCATACTAATTACCGGATTTACTTTGGAGCGTTCTTAAATGTACAATAAATCTGTAATATAGTTAAAAAAATGAGCCTTTGTAATGGATGATATTTTTTAAAACTGTTTTCGTACCGGCGTTTTAAGTAGATTTACAATACAATTATATTTTTATGAAAGCACTTTACGTAATATTATTATTTAGTTTTCTTTTTTCGGCTGCAACAGCACAAACTGCCAGTACCGGGAAAGCTAAATCTGATGCAACTAAAGCAATACAACTTGTAGAGGTATCCTGCGGAAAATGCAAATTAGGTTTGCCGGGCAAAACCTGCGATATGGCGGTACGTATTGATAGCAAAGCATACTATGCTGATGGTGCCGATATTGATAGTTTTGGAGATGCCCACGCACATGATGGCATGTGTAATGCCATACGTAAAGCAGAAGTACAGGGAGAGCTGGTTGATAGCCGTTTTAAAATATCGTATATCAAATTATTGCCCGAAAAGAAAGCAGACGA
>JAYWCV010000261.1:0-32102 GCA_043780275.1 Chitinophagaceae bacterium | reverse complement strand
ATACCGCTTATAAACAGTAAATAGTCCAATGCGCTTTTCTGCGGTATAATACCATCTAAGATTTACACATAGTCCCTGCCCGTCCGGTCAGGCGGGCGTTGGACTATTTAGTAAATCAAGATGGTATAACATGTAGTTTGTACTAATTTTTGTTTGAAAACGACATGGCTTTCATCTCTCTGTTAAGTGTCTTTCATTCCTTACCTTTGCGGCCGCTAATTATGAAATACGATCAGGAAATATCTAAACGCAGAACCTTCGCCATCATATCGCACCCCGATGCCGGAAAGACCACATTAACAGAAAAATTATTGTTGTTCGGAGGGGCTATTCAAGTTGCCGGTGCTGTAAAAAGTAATAAGATTAAGAAACATGCTACCAGTGATTTTATGGAGATTGAAAGGCAAAGAGGAATCTCTGTGGCCACTTCCGTGATGTCGTTTGAATATAATGGCGTTTTGATAAATTTATTAGATACTCCCGGTCACAAGGATTTTGCCGAAGATACTTACCGGACTTTAACGGCAGTGGATAGTGTAATTCTGGTAATTGACAGTGTGAATGGGGTAGAAGAGCAAACCCGTCGATTGATGGAAGTGTGCCGGATGCGGGATACGCCGGTTATTGTTTTTATTAATAAAATGGATCGGGATGGTAAGAACCGTTACGACTTGCTGGAAGAAATAGAAAATGAATTATCTATTGCCTTGCATCCGATGACGATGCCTATCAATAGCGGCAGAGATTTTAAAGGGGTCTATAATTTCAGGGATAAAAACTTAATACTGTTCAGTGCCAATACAAAATCATCCGAAGAAGACAGTCTTGCTATCAACGATTTGAATGATCCATTACTGGATAAAATGTTAGGTGAAAGAGATGCATCTATTTTACGTGAAGATGTGGAACTAGTGGCCGGCGTATATGGCGATTTGGATCAGCAGAAATATTTGGCGGGTAAAATTGCTCCTGTATTTTTTGGCAGTGCGGTGAATAATTTTGGGGTAAAAGAATTGCTGGATACATTTATTAAAGTTTCACCTACTCCAAGAAGCCGGGAAACAACTACTAGAAAACTGGATGTACAGGAAGAAAAATTCAGCGGATTTATTTTTAAAATACATGCAAACCTCGATCCGAAGCACCGGGATCGTATAGCATTTCTGAGGGTTTGTTCGGGCAAGTTCGAGCGGAATAAATATTTTCACCATGTAAGGCTTGACAGGGATTTTCGGTTTAGTAATCCCTATTCATTTTTAGCCCGTGAAAAAAATATTGTAGAAGAAGCTTATGCCGGTGATGTAGTAGGATTATTTGATACCGGAAATTTTAAAATAGGTGATACCATGACCGAAGGGGAAGATTTTTACTTCACCGGAATACCTTCTTTTTCGCCTGAATTATTTAAAGAGGTTGTCAATAAAGATCCAATGAAAACCAAGCAGTTGGAGAAAGGATTGATTCAGCTAACCGATGAAGGTGTTGCACAATTATTTACCCAGCATGGGGGAAATAAAAAAGTGATTGGATGTGTGGGAGAACTGCAGTTTGAAGTGATCAAATACCGTTTGTTGCAGGAATACAGTGCTTCGGTTGAATTCAATACCTTATCATTTTATAAAGCTTGTTGGCTGACTTCAAAGGATCCAAAAAAGCTGGATGAGTTCTGTCGTTTTAAACAGGGAAATATAGCCGAAGATAAAGATGGGCATACGGTTTACCTGGCACAAAGCGAATGGTTTTTAAATACCGAAAGAAATAATAACCCGGATATCGAATTTCATTTTACCAGTGAGATACATAAGTAATGGGTAATATGCAATTGGCAATTCACAAGGAAGTTAAATAAAATTAATTTAAGTTTACAGCATGTACAAATTTGATAAAACTGTTTTTAAGGTACAAACTTTTGCGGAGGCTGAAAGAAGCAATGTTTTTGATAAAACTGTTCCCCTTTCTGAAAGGCTAAATCAAGGTTGGTATCTTAGTGCAATGGTTTACAGAATAGATCCTTATTATCCAACTAAAATGGAAAAGCGGTTAGTTAGCATTCGAAAACATAAAAAATAATGGCTAACATTTTCAATGAAGATTTCAGAGATTTTATTGATGCCTTAAACAAGCAGGAAGTTGAATATTTACTTGTGGGTGGCTATGCTGTTATTTTACATGGTTACAGAAGATCAACCGGAGACATGGATGTTTGGGTTCATGTAACAGCCGAAAATCATAAAAAACTTATTAAAGCTTATCTGGCTTTTGGTTTGCCTACTTCTGATATAACTGAAGAGAACTTTTTACGAAATGATGAGATGGATGTATTCAGTTATGGAATACCGCCTATATGTATCGAGATTTTAAAAAAAGTAAAAGGATGTGATTTTGACGAAGCTTATAAAATCAGTAAACTTTATGATGAAAACGGTTTGCAAATAAGGTTTGTAAATATCAACACATTAATAAAAGCCAAAACAGCCTCCGGCCGCCATAAAGATTTAGATGATATTGAAAAACTCAGCATGTAAAATTTATTTGCCGCAATAGTTATGAAACCTTTTTAAGTCTGAAGGACTCCAGAATATGCATAGCTGCGATGATAAAAAGTGAAGCAGCATAAAAATAAGTTTCACGGATATCAATCATTCAAACAGGTTAAAGTTTAACACCTAGTCTTTTTTTTTTGTTTTAAATTGACATTGCTCCTTTCCTTGTCATTCCGAACGAAGGAGGAATCTCAGAATGACTTTGTTTGTCATTTGTATATATGTGTACACCCGTTTCATTTGTATTGAAAGTAAGTCTCCAAACATCAGAATTAGCTTCGGTGGTTTTTAACCGACGATGGTGTTGCAAAATTATTTACCCAGCATGGGGGAAATAAAAAAGTGATTGGATGTGTGGGAGAACTGCAGTTTGAAGTGATCAAATACAGGTTGTTGCAAGAATATAGTGCATCGGTTGAATTCAATACCTTATCATTTTATAAAGCTTGCTGGCTAACTTCAAAAGATCCTAAAAAGCTGGACGAGTTCTGTCGTTTTAAACAGGGAAATATTGCTGAAGATAAAGATGGACATTTGGTTTACCTGGCACAAAGCGAATGGTTTTTAAATACCGAAAGAAATAATAACCCCGATATCGAATTTCATTTTACCAGTGAGATACATAAGTAAAAAGTATAAACCTGCCTGCAGTTTGGCAGGTTTATAAATAAATAAGCCATTAATATTTAGCGGATACGCCGGTATAGTTATGCGGACTGATACTTTTCAATTCTTTTTTTAATGCTATAGTAATTTTTAAGTTATCGATAAATAAATGTATTGATTTTTTTGTTACTTGTCCATTGCCTCTGGTTAGATCTTTTAATGCCTCGTATGGCTTCGGGAAATTTTCACGTCGTAAAATAGTCTGAATGGCTTCAGAAACTACGGCCCAATTATCTTCCAGATCCTGATAAATTTTGCTGTCGTTTAAAATTAATTTCCGCAAACCTTTTTCAATCGATCGAATGGCCAAAATGGTATGTGCCACCGGCAAACCGGTATTTCTTAAAACGGTTGAATCGGATAGGTCTCTTTGCAATCGGGAGACAGGCAATTTGGCTGATAAATGTTCGAACAAAGCATTAGCCAATCCCAGATTACCTTCAGCATTTTCAAAATCTATGGGGTTTACTTTATGAGGCATAGCAGATGATCCTATTTCGCCTTTGATGGTTTTTTGTTTGAAATATTCCATGGAAATATAGGTCCACAAGTCGCGGCACAAATCAATCAGGATTGTATTGATCCGTTTCATGCAATCGAAGTGGGCAGCTATATTGTCGTAATGGTCAATCTGCGTAGTAAATTGTAAGCGTTGTAAACCCAGTTTATCTTCTAAAAATGTATTGGAGAATTTAACCCAGTCGGTTTTTGGAAATGAAACATGGTGAGCATTAAAATTACCGGTGGCTCCGCCAAATTTTGCTGTAAACGGTATGCAGATAAATTGTTCAACCTGGTTTTGAATCCGTTCTACAAAAACCATTAATTCCTTACCCAGTTTGGTAGGACTGGCGGGTTGTCCGTGGGTATGTGCCAACATGGGAATTTCTTTCCAATCCTTTGCCAGCAAATATAATTGGGCTTTCAGATTCAGAATTTCGGGTAAATATTCATACTCGACTGCATGTTTCCACGAAAGTGGAATGGCGGTATTGTTGATGTCTTGTGAAGTGAGCCCGAAATGAACCCATTCCTTCAAATCGGCAGCACCATACTTATCCAAAGCGGCTTTTAAAAAGTATTCAACGGCTTTGACATCATGGTTTGTGGTGAATTCTATTTGTTTTATTTCGGCCGCATCATCGGGTCCGAAATTTTCAAGCATTTTTAAAAGATGTTTTCTGGTTTTCGGCGAAACTTTGAAAAATTTTTTATCGGCCAGAAAAAGAAAATATTCCACTTCCACAGTTACCCGGTATTTCATTAATGCATATTCAGAAAAATATTCATCCAGGTGCTGCACTTGTTTACGGTACCTGCCATCGATTGCCGAGAGAGCTGTGAGAGAAGAAAGTTCCATAATAATAAATTAAAAATGTGAAGGGGTAGTAAGTGCCGTTCTTCTATATTTGCTTCAAAATTAACGTATTTGGACAAGAAGATAAAGGTTGGGATTGTTAATTACCTAAATACATTGCCTTTAGTAGTTGGCATTGAAAACAGTAAAATCTTTAATCAGATAGAATTGATAAAGGATTATCCTGCAAAAATTGCAGATGACCTGTTGCAGGGAAAGATCGATTTGGGCTTGGTCCCGGTAGCAGTGATTCCCCAAATGAAAGAATATCAAATCATTACCGATTATTGTATTGGCTGCGATGGGGAAGTGGCAACCGTTTGTTTGTTCAGTGATGAGCCCATAGAAAAACTGGAAATGATTTATTTGGATTATCAATCAAGAACGTCGGTACAACTCCTGAAAATTATTTTAAAAGAATACTGGAAGCTGGATATCGAATTAGTGGATGGACAAGGGGATCATTTCCGGGATTTAATAAAAGGGACAACCGGAGGATTGGTTATCGGTGACCGGGCATTTGAGCAAAGAACCATTTCAGCATATCAATACGATCTGGGACTTGCCTGGAAAAAGATGACCGGGCTTCCATTTGTATTTGCAGTTTGGGTTGCCAATAAAAAATTGCCGGAGGATTTTATCCGGGATTTTAATGAAGCGAATAAAAAGGGGATTGAACAAATTGAAGAAATAATTTCTCAAAACCATTTTTCTCAAATTGACCTTGAACATTATTATAAAAATAATATCAGCTATCAATTAGATGATGAGAAGAAGAGGGGGATGGGAATGTTTTTGGAATTGAATAGTTGTAGACTATAAGTTTGTACATAGTATGTATAAAGCCTCAATTGAAACAATGTTAAAATAACATAGTTTAAGAAAATTAGTATGGAATTTAAAAAATACATTCACCGTTTTACCCGTAGTTTGGGTTTTGATTTTTATGCTTTAAAGGATAGGAGCGACAGTGAATTGTTACGCCTACGTTGGCTTAAGGAAATGAACATTCAAACTGTACTGGATATTGGTGCCAATGAAGGTCAGTTTGCATTACTGATCAGGAAGTTATTACCTCAGGTAGCTATTTGTTCATTTGAGCCCATCAGGAGTTGTTATGACAAACTGGTTAAAAATTTCAATAATGACAAGGCTTTTAAAGCTTTTAATGTTGCTGTAGGCGATCAGGATGCAATGATTGAAATGAACATCAACGATTTTTCTCCTTCTTCTTCATTACTGGAGATAAATGAACTGCATGTTGAAAATTTTAAACATACTGCCCGAACGCAAAAGCAGCACGTACAAGTTCAAACACTTGACGGGTTACATTCAGGACTTAATCTTACAAAGCCCTATATGGTAAAGATTGATACGCAAGGCTATGAAGATAAGGTAATAAAAGGCGGGCAGCAGGTTTTGGAAGGGGCAGATGTGATATTTGTGGAATTATCCTACAGGCAGCTTTATAAAGAACAAACTTTATTTGATGATATTTACAAAAGACTGGTACTTCTAGGTTTCCAGTATCATGGAAATTTTGAAGAACTGTTGAGCCCGGAAAACGGGGCTATTTTACAATCGGATGGTATTTTTATAAAAGGCAATTTGGTAAATAAAAAATGATGTTGGCAATTCCATATCTTATTCAGTTTAATTCAATCGGCAAACCCGATATCGGCTATATTTCCATTGCTGAGAAAGAAACACTTCCATTTGTTCCCAAACGAATTTACTGGACCTATTATACACCAGAAAACGTACAACGGGGTTTTCATTCGCATTATAATTTAGAGCAGGTATTGATAGCCGTTGCAGGCAGAATAATTGTAACTACCGAAATGAAAAACGGCGAAAAACAGGAGTTTATACTGGATTCGCCAAAAACAGGGTTATTCATTCCTAAAATGTGCTGGCGTATGATGCAATACAGTCACAATGCAGTGCAGATGTGCATTGCTAGTGAAGAATATGATGAAAATGATTATATCAGGGACTATAACAAATTTTTGAATTAACAGGCATGGAAAAAATTTATTCATGGGAGAATCATCATTATTATCATGCTTACTGGGAGGATCGTGAACAGATCTATAAGCAAAGCCTGTTATTTCCAAAAAGTACATTTTCTCCTTGGTTAAATGACGAAGCGTTTATAAAGACATATCATGCCGTCAAAGAAAATACACTGGTTGATATGTACCGCTGTTATGAACTTTGGCAGATCAGTTCACGGTTAAAAAATAATAAAGCTGGCATTATTGAAGTAGGGGTTTGGCGTGGTGGCACTGCGGCTTTGCTGGCAAAAGCCAATCAGGATAATTCCACGATATTTTTATGCGATACTTTTGAAGGTGTAGCAAAGGCCGGTGAAAAAGACAATCAATATAAAGGAGGCGAACATGCCGATACTTCTATTGAAACAGTTCAGCAACTAATGCAGCAACTGGGCGTTTTAGATTACCAAATATTAAAGGGAATCTTCCCGGATGTTAATGCAGAACTGCTGCAGGCCAAAACTTTCAAGATATGCCATATAGATGTGGATGTTTATGAATCAGCAAAAGATATTTTTAACTGGGTTTGGGAACGTATGATCGTGGGTGGCGTAGTGATTTTTGATGATTATGGATTTGCTGCCTGTGCCGGAATGACTCAACTGGTAAACGAACTGGCAGATACCATTCCCAACGCTTTTTTTGTACATAATATAAACGGGCATGGATTGTTAATAAAAATCGCTTTATGATCAATGTATTGGTAACATCGCTGGGCAGTAATACTGCAATTGGTGTAATAAAGGCATTGCGTTGCCAAAAGGATATTACAGTAACCGGAACAGATTCTTTTCCGGCACATTTATCTGCAGGCAGCACATTAGTGGATCATTTTTACCAGGTACCTCTGGCTGTTGATGATGATTATGAAGGCCAGCTTCTCCGGATCATTAAAGAAAGAAAGGTACAATGTGTGATACCCATTCATGATTTGGAAGTGATGAAAATTGCGGAGATAGCCATAAAATTCCCCGCACTTACTTTTTGGGCGGTGAATTCACCGGCCATTATTTCAATGTGCAATAATAAAAAACTGATCAATAATTTTATATCCGGTCATGGCGTTTACGTACCGGCTATGTATGAAACGGTTGCTGGTATGTCGTATCCTGCTGTGTACAAACCGAATGAAGGTGTTAGCAGTAAAGGAATTCAAATCATTAATAACGAAGCAGTAGGAAATCAGAAATATGATTTGTCTTCCGGGTTTTTTCAGAAAATGATAAAAGGTGTTGAATATACGGTGGATTGTTACTCGGCTTACCATGAGGATTATTTTAATTGTTGTGTGCGAAAAAGAATAGAAACAAAAGAAGGGATATCAACCAAGGGCGAAACTGTTGAGAATCATTTATTATCTGGGATTTCTGCTGCAATCCATCAGTTACTCCATTATAAAGGATCTTCCAATATCCAGTTCATGGTTGAAGACGGGATACCTTATTTTATCGAGATTAATCCGCGTTTTTCCGGCGCCGGTATATTATCGTACTATTCCGGTTTAAATAGTCCTTTGTTTACCGTACTGGAAGCTGTGCAGTCTCAGCTATTTCATGAAATAAAAAACATACCCATAAAAAAAGGGGTTTTTATGACCAGGTATTGGAACGAAAATTTTTATGATGGATAATTGCATCATTACAGACCTGGATGATACGTTGCTATCTACCCATTTTCGCCAATACAGTTGTATTAACGATTATATATTGCATTCCGGCCAGTCCTTTATTGATTTTGAAACTTATTATGAATTACGCAGGTCGAATCATTTTTCCAATACCCTACTGCTTGAAAGCCTGAAAATCAAATTAGATTGGCAACATTTTAAAATCTGGTATTTGGCCAATATTGAATCTGAAAAATACCTGTTTTTAGATACATTAATCGTAGATAAACAACTGTTTGCCAATACGGTTCAAAATGAATTTAAGTTGGTGCTGCTTTCGTTGCGAAATAATCATCAACAAGCATTGCAACAGCTACACAAGCTGGGGATAGAAATGTTTTTTTCAGAGATCTGTTTTGTGCAGCATAATCAGCATGCCAATCCAAAAATCAATATCTTAAAACAAATGCAGGCATCATATAACGTTGTTGCTTTTTGCGGCGACTCTATATCCGACTATGAGGCTGCCAAACTTTTAAATATTAACTTTGTACAGGTAAAAACATCACTATACCTATTGCCTGATTTTGAGCATGCTGTTCAGTTCAAAAACATTAATCAATATTTTTTATCTATACCATGAGTAATTTCAGTGAAAGAAAGTTAAATGAAGTGGCATCACAATCGCTGTATACCACATTTACCAACAGCAATACTATTATATATTCCTTTACCATATTTGAGCGGTATTTGCAAAAGGGCAGGGTGCTGGAACTTGGGCCTGCAGAAGGTTTGATGACAGCTCATTTATTACAGTATGATGAACAGCTTACTGTAATAGAAGGATCTTCTGTTTTTGCTGCACAGCTTAAAGAAAAATTTCCATCGCTACACGTAATACATGCCCTGTTTGAAGAGACCGACCTGGAAGGAGAGTTTGAATTTATTGTCTTGGGCCATGTGCTGGAGCATGTTGCCGATCCGGTTTTATTGTTGCAACTCATTAAAAAATGGCTTGCACCTGGTGGAAAGATACTTTGTGCAGTGCCCAATGCACAATCGCTGCACCGGCAGGCTGCTGTAGAAATGGGTTTGTTGCAATCCATATTTTCTCAAAGTGAAAAAGATGTTCATCATGGGCATATGCGGATATACACACCCGAAACCTTTAAGGCCGATTTTACAAAAGCAGGATATCATATTGACCAATTGGGCGGATATTGGTTAAAACCGCTTTCCGATAAACAAATAGAAGCAACCTGGACACAGGAAATGTTAACTGCTTTTTTAAAACTGGGCGAAGCATACCCGGATATCGCTGCTGAAATATATATTGTTGCATCCATTTAAATTAAAAAGTAACAATGATCAGATTCCTTGACCTGAAAGCAATCAATCTGCAATACCAGGCAGAGATAGAAGAACAGCTCCTGAAAGTTTACAGAAGCGGATGGTATGTATTGGGCGATGAACTGCAGTCTTTTCAAAATAACCTGTCTGTGTTTACCGATGTGAAACATACAGTGGGTGTAGCAAACGGTTTAGATGCATTACGCCTCATCTTTAAGGCTTATATACAGGCGGGTGTAATGCAGGAAGGAGATGAAGTTATTGTACCTGCCAACACGTTTATCGCAACTGTTTTAGCTGTAAGCGACAACCGGTTAACCCCTGTTTTTGTGGAACCAGATCTGGAAACTTATAATATCGATATCAAAAAAATTGAAGAAAAAATCACTTCAAAAACAAAGGCCATCTTAATTGTTCATTTGTATGGTCGGGTGGTATTTTCAGATGCATTGACAGCATTAGCAAAAAAATACAATCTGAAAATAATTGAAGACAATGCCCAGGCAATCGGTGCCGAATGGCAAGGCACTAAAACAGGAGCTCTGGGCGATGTTGCTGCTTTTAGTTTTTACCCTGGCAAAAACCTTGGTGCTATGGGTGATGCCGGGGCCATAACCACAAATGATAACGAGTTGGCCAAGCGGGTGAAATCTATTGCCAATTATGGTTCTTCTCAAAAATATATTAATGATGTAATGGGAGTAAACAGCCGGCTCGACGAAATACAGGCTGCCGTTTTAAATGTAAAACTTAAGTACCTGAATATTGAAAATGAAAAGCGAAGGGTAGTTGCCGGGTTTTACATAAATGAAATCAGGAACAGCAAAATAACCCTTCCACAAATGCCTCAAAACCAGGAAGAGCATGTGTGGCATTTGTTTGTGGTAAGATGTGAGCACAGGAATGACCTGCAGGCATTCCTGGAAAAAAACGGTATACAGACTTTAATCCATTATCCCGTACCACCGCATCTGCAAAAGGCTTACCCGAGTTACAATCATTTAAATTTCGGAATCACTGAAAAAATACACCGTGAAGTACTCAGCCTCCCAATCAGCAGTGTATTAACTACAGGGGAGATGCAAAAAATAGTTGAAGTCATCAATACATTTTAATGAAGAAGGAAACGATAATTGCTGCTAATGATACATCATCCTGTAAACCTGTCCTGGTAAGCATTATCATTCCCTGTTATAATCACGAAAAATATATTGAACGGACTTTAAACAGTGTTGTGGCCGACAGTTACCCATATAAAGAGATTATCATTATCAATGATGGTTCATCAGATGATTCAGATCTGCGGATACGAGAATGGGTTTCGGCTGCTGGACAAAGTGAATCAGTTGTTTATTTTAGCAGGCCCAATAAAGGGATATGTGCCACCCTTAATGAAATGATTGATCTTTCACATGGAAAATACATTTTACCGCTGGCATCAGATGATTGTTTATATGGCGATATGATAGCCAAACGTGTTCAGATTCTGGAAGAAAGGTTGGATAAATCAGTATTGCTGAACGATGCTTTTGTAATTGATGATGACGATAATATAATCATGCAAAGCTCTTCAACCGATTACTGGAAGGCTGATAAATCAAGTTATAATGATGATGAAGCTATATTGATAAGCTGCCTCAAAGCACCTAGGATTGCAGGGCCTGTAATTTTTTACCGAAAAAATATTTTTAATGAAATTGGTAAATATCCCGAAGACATTCAGTTTGAGGACTGGTATTTTTACCAAAGGGCTGCCTGTAAAAAACTGATCCTTTTTGTAGATACTAAAGTTGCTTTATACCGTGTTCATGATGGTAATTACTCCGGCGTAAATACACCACACGCATTAAAAATTGCAAAGTCAACATTAAAAGTATATCAACGGAATTTTTGGTTTTACCCCGGTATAAAATACAAACTCCTGGGCCTGGTATGTTATGTACGGGTTTTTGCCTGGTTTATTAAATTAAAATTCGAAAGTAAAAAAACAGGATAAAAGCTCGGTTGAACATCCTGATGGCAAATGAAATGTATGCATCATCTGCATTCCTGTTTTATCAACATTGCAATTTGCTGATACCTATATATTTTCCAGTTTCAATTTTGTTTTTATCTTATATAAAAAATTTCCAACAGGAGATTTTAGTAAATAATGAAGGGTCATTAATCGAAATTGCCATAAATTTAAAAGAATGTTTTTGCCATAATGCTTTTCATAAATGCGTTTTGCATCTTTTAGTGATTGTATATAACTGGTACTGCTTATTCCTGCAGGTGCATAACTGACAAGGGGCTTATTAATAAATACAAATGGTTCATCAGCAATACGACAAAGGAAATCGTAGTCCATACCGATCTTTTCATTTGTATCATAATAGCCATATAAATCATGTAGTTCTTTTTTAATAAACATGGTTTGGTGGCAAATACTTCTCATGCCACGGTATAATTTATTTTTTTCAAATGTTTTGCCAATGATCACTTTTTGATTACCTCTTTCTAATTGGTATTTACCGTGCAACCATTTCGCAGAAGAGTTTTCAGCAAAAGTCTTGGATACTGTTTGAAGAGCATCTTTATCAAAGAAAGTATCGGCTGAATTGAGTATTACCAATACTGTGCCGGCAGACAACCTGATGCCTTTGTTAAATGCGTCTGCTATACCTTTATCGCTTTCACAGAGCCATTTACGAAATAATGGTTGGGGATTACTTTCCAGGTAATATTTTATTTCATTTGTTGTAGATCCGTCAATTATAATATGCTCAAAAGGATTTTGTAATTGATTGTCAACACTTTTACAAGTTGCAATTAATTCTGAAAGATTATTAAAGCAAATTGTAATAATTGAAATAGTTGTCATTTTTCAATTTAGTTTAGAAATAAAGCAGCCTTCTCCGCAATATTTCCCCAATAAAAATGGTTGAAAAAAGCAGCCGGTATTTGCGTATCTGTTTTTGATTGCAGAATGGCATGAACAAAAACTTCCCAGTCATTATCTTCTACGACTATTAATTTGTCTGCAATAATAGATAAAGGAATTCCAATGGCTCCACTTCTTGTACTTACAACGGAGGCATTGAAGCCCAGGGCTTCTACCAGTTTTGTTTTTATTCCTCCTCCATCATTTACCGGATTGATAAAAATATCGGTTGCCAGGAAATATTGATTTATATCATCCACAAAACCGGCATAAATAATATGCTGTTCTGTATAATCTTCCAATCCATTTAATACTGCCGGCAGGTTTTTTCCGCAAATAATTATTTTGTATTTATAACCGGCAGAAATAAGTTTGGGATTAATTTTTTTTAAAATAATATACAATGCTTCCAGGTTGGGAGGATAATCTAATGTGCCATTAAACAGCAAAATATTTTCTTCTTCAGCAATGTTATGTTGTTTGCGGATTATATTTTTTGCTTGCAATTTTATTTCAGAAGGTGGAGCCTGAGTCGTTTCAAAACCATAAGTTATGGTAATACATTTTTCCGGTTGAATACTGAACTTATCAATTGCATATTGTTTGTCCTCATCAGTAATAAAAAAATTTAAATGGGCCAAACGATGCGTCCATTTTTCATAATGCCATAAAATACTCCACCAGCATTTGCCGGTGCTTTTAAATCGTAAGGATTCAATATTATGCGAATGGATGATGATTTTAGTTTTGGTAAACCGACTCAATAAAAAAGCAAGCCATCCATAATAGGGATGCTCAAATACAAGGTGAGTTATTTCATTCTTTTTTAAAAACAATTTTACCTTAAAAAATAAAAATGGATTGATATACCGCCACTTTCTGTTTTTACCAAGTATCGGGATAATGGGTGCTTTTAAAAAATCAGCCGGTTCGTTTTCTTTAATAGTAAGTAGCGTAACGGGTATTAATTTTTCGAGGTATTGATAAAAAAGGGCAATGCCTTTCTGGCCGCCCATCTTGGGTGGAAAAATTTTATACGAAACCAATGCGGCTAGCTTTATTTGATTTTCACTCATTAAATCTGTGTCTGATTAGTTGTGTGAATAGTTATGATTGATTCTTTTTTCTGATTAATACAAATAGCCCAAGTGCAAAAGCCAACAAAATTATATAAGTAGAAATTTGTGCCAATGACTTTCCTTTCAAATATAATTCCGGTTCAAACTTGAATTCAATGGTATACGTGCCGGGTTGCAATGCAAGACCTCTTAATACATAATTGACTTTTACAATCGGTAACTGTTTACCATTTACAAATGCTTTCCATCCGGCAGCATAATAGATTTCACTAAATACGGCAAACTGGTTTTTAGCTGCATGAAAGGAATAGCTTACTGCATCATTATTGTTTTTTATTAATTGGATGGATGCCGTACTGTCGTATTCAGGTGTAAATGCAATGGAGCCTTTAAAAGATTCCTGAATGACGGCAGTATCTTTCGGATGAAAATTATCTAATGCAGCCATTTCTTCTTTGGCATTTTTCACATAGTTGATTTCCTTAACCAGCCAGCATGTTCCCAGGGCTCCGTCAACAGGTTGTACGGCCTGTGTTTGTCCTAATTGATTTTTTTGAATAATATATTTTGTATTCAACATATTCAATACCGGTAAATTCATTTCCGGCTTGCTTAATTGTTTCTCAATTAAATCCTGGTAGATACGAATTTTTGCCGGATGATATCCGCCGACTGAACTGTAATGGTACGAAGTGATGTTTTCGTTGAATCGGTCTCCGCCAATATTAAAAACCCTGTATGTTGAGCTGTCTTTCAGTATTTCTATATCTGCATTTGTTTTTTGAAATACAGCATCATTTTCAATTGGGTCTACAAAACTGTCGCTATTCAGATAGTTTGTATCAATCGTTATCAGGTCAATAAAAGAAAAGAAGATCAATCCTAACATGACAGGAACTGCTTTCAATTTATTTTTAATAGATAAGAATAAAAGAAGGGCAGCAACTGCAATGAAAGCCAATGAACGGAAAATGTCATTCAGCATCAGCGATTGCCTATCCTCTTTCAATGCATCTATAAAAGATTTTACCGCTTCTGTTAATTGAGGATTGTTTAATTCCCTGATCTGTGATAAAATATTTTTATCAGTAGAATTTAAAAAATCGAAAGATAGGTAAAGGCCAAAAAGAACGACAAAAATACCTGCAGTAGCCATCAATCCTTTTTTGAAAGAGGCAAATAACGCAGACTTGTTTTCTTCGGTTAAAATTTTATGAACAGTTAAAACTGCCATGAATGGAAGTAAAAGTTGAGAGACAACAAGTATCATGGATGGAGCCCTGAACTTATTATAGAAAGGCAGATAATCGTATAAGAATCCATTAAAGGTTTCAAAATACGAACCCCATGACATCATGATGGTAACAGCTATTGTTGTCAATACCCACCACTTATATTTATTATCTAAAATAAACATACCGATGATTGCCAGAAAGCAAATGATAGCACCCATATATGGCGGACCTGATGTACCTCTTTCTATACCACCCCAATAATATGTCATGGGCAGTTGTTGTTGTAGATCTTTCGGTAAACGACTCAACACTTCAATGGCTTTAGAATCTTCCTGTTTTATTTCTTCTCCTCCGGAACTTCCACCAAACATGCGTGGTACCAACATGACAAAAGGTTCTGCAATGCCCATGCTGTAATCGAATGTATATTCTTTAGACAAGCCAGTTTTGCCATCTTTGCTTCCGCTTTCTGTTAAGTCAGAATGTCCACCGCGTATCGTTTCTTTCTGATATTCATACGTTCCAAAAAGGGAAGTGCCATTGGTTAAAATACCGGCAATGGTTGCTGCAATTAACAATGTTGCTGAAAGAATTAAATGTTTGAATTCTTTTTCCCTGATCCATCTTACGGCAAAGAATATGGCCAAAATGCCGATGGCTAAATAAAAATAATATGATATCTGTAGGTGGTTCATTCCTATCTGCAGCGACGTAAACAAGGCTGTTAATATGGCACCCTGCCAATATTTTTTATTAAAAATTAATAGAATTCCAGCCAATACAGCCGGCATATATGCCATGGCCATCATTTTGGAATTATGGCCCACTGAAATGATAATGGGATTGTAGGTGGAATAGGCAAAAGCCAGCGAACCCAGGATGCCTAAGTATGGATTTACTCCAATCACCACACATAATAAATAAAAGAAAATAGATGCTAAAAAGAAAAACTGGATGGCATCGGGCAATCCTAAGCTGACAATTTTTTGAAAATAATGTGTTATATAATTATCTCCTATGCCACCAATTTGAAAAGTAGGCATTCCACTGAAAACACTATTGGTCCAAAGCGGATAATGACCGGTTTTTTCTTTAAATTCTTCGGATTGTTTTATTGCCCCCTTCCATTGAGTAATATCACTTTGTTGCAAAACTTTCCCTTCCAGGCTGGGTTTGCAATAGATCGTTGCTACAACCAGGAAAACTGCAACTGCAATAAAATGTGGAATCAGTTTATTGAAAATTTCTTTTACCATACTATTTCATTAATAAGCAGACAAAATAAGTGCATTTTGAATGAATAATGGGATTGAGGTTCAAAAAACATACATCTTTGAAACAGTAAGCACAAATTAAATCAAATGTGTTATTTTTAATTTTACGCCATCTTCTATTTAATTTTTTAAATGATTCATTACATCATTAAAAACAAACCAACCCGCCTTTTTCTGATTCTTGGCGGATTTTTTATTGCCAATGCGTTAATTGCCGAAGTAATCGGCGTTAAAATATTTTCGCTCGAGCAAACTTTTGGATTCAAACCGTTCAACTTTTCATTATTGGGCGAAGACGGACTTTCCTTTTCATTAACAGCCGGTGTATTACTTTGGCCGGTAGTATTTGTAATGACTGATATCATCAATGAATATTATGGTATAAGAGGCATTCGAGTTCTCTCTTTTCTTGCTGCAGGATTAATTGGGTTTGCTTTTCTTGCTTTTTTTGTTTCTATACATTTAACTTCTCCGGATTGGTGGTTGGCCAGTAGTCAAGAAAAAGGAGTGGACAATATGCAAAATGCATATAGAGCAGTTCTTGGTCAGAGTAATTGGATTATCGTGGGTTCACTGGTAGCGTTTTTGATTGGTCAGATTGTAGATGTCTTTACCTTTCATAAAATAAAAAAATATACGGGTGAAAAAAAGATATGGTTGAGAGCTACCGGTTCTACATTTGTTTCTCAATTCATTGATAGTTATGTGGTATTGGTTATTGCTTTTTATGTTGGTGCAAACTGGAGTATTCAAATGGTGCTAGCTATTGGTACGGTCAATTATGTGTACAAATTTTTCATGGCAATCTGTATGACACCGGTTATTTATTTAATTCATCATTGGATTGAGGGATATCTGGGAAAAGAAGTTGCTGCAGAAATGAAAAAGGCAGCTATGGGAGATGAGTTGGTTTAAAATTTCTTAAGAATCAATGCAGCTACCACCTTGTCAATCGGCAAACTGACAGCGCTTTCGGAAAAATCATTCCAATCTATAAATCGAAATGTTTCGGTTTCTCCGGTTTCTTCATATTTTTTCATTTCAACTTCATCAAAATCAAAGGATTTAATACGTGTAACTTTATTGAAATGGGAAATGGATTTCACCAGGTAATAAATAGAAATAATCTGATGCAGTGGGTTGAAAGCACTTAGCTGAAAAAAATCGGTAGTATAAAAATGTTCGATGTTTTCAATATCCAATGACAGTTCTTCTTTGAATTCACGAATCAGGCATTCTTTTGTACCTTCTCCAAACTCCAGTCCACCTCCCGGAAATTTGGTAAAATATTTTCCACGAACAATTTCATCACTTACCAACACCTGTTTTTCTTCATTTATATAAATGCCATAAACACGGATATTAAAATGAGGCAGTGCCATCTTTTATCAGACTCTTTTTTTAAGGAAAAACCAACCCACAATTAAGGATATGCCTAATGAAAACAAAATTGGAACATAGAATGCATTGGGTGAATTTTGATAGGGTAGTGGCACGTTCATTCCGTAAATACTTGCAACCAATACGGGGAAAGTTAGTACAATCGTTATTACGGAAAGTCTCTTCAATACTTCATTCTGGTTATTGGCAATGATGCTTGCAAATGCATCCAGCGTACTGCTCAGGATATTGGTATAGATGTTGGCCATTTCCAAGGCCTGCGATGTTTCTACTATTAAATCTTCCAGAAATTCTATTTCTTCTTCATTCAGTGCCAGGAAATTAGTCCGTTCAATTTTAATAAGTAATAGTTCATTAGCTCTTAGTGCAGTTATAAAATACACCAGACTTTTTTGAATACGCATTAAATGGAGCAATTCTTCGTTCCGGTTGGCATCGTATAATTTTTGTTCCAGTAAATTTCTTCTATGATTAATTTCTTTTAGATGCTCCAGAAAATCCTGTACCACTTTTTCAAAAATCTTCAACACCATCATATTCTTTTTATCGGTGTGACGTTTTTGAAAAGTATCCAGAAACTTTTTCATGGCTGCATTCTCAAAAGAGTTGACCGTGACAATCTGGTTGTGCGTTAAGATGATACAAATTGGTATTGTAATATAAAATGCATCACTGTCATTGAATGAATTATTTTCGGTAGGTGTTTTAATAACAATTAATCGAACATTGTCATCTTCTTCAAAACGGGTTCTTTCATCTATATCGAGTGAGTCGGTTAAAAAGTCAAGTGGTATATCCAATGCTTCTGAAAGTTCAGTAAACTCTGATTGCTTAAGTGGAGGCAATACATTCACCCAAGCTCCATTATCGGGCTTGTCAATCTGAACTGTTCCCTGTTGTGTATTTTTGAAGTATTGAATCATAGCAGGCGCAAAGATAGTCTAAGGCCTTAATAATGAAACAGGAAAATTAATTGTAAGCGGCTACATTATATATTACAATATTCAAATACAAAAAAAATAAAAAATAGGATAAGAAAAGAATTTTGGAGAATCAAATATCTACAAAGCCTTCAAAAACTTTTTCTGCCGGGCCACTTAACCAGATATTATGGAAATTACCTTCCGGCAATCGTTCAAATTCCACTATGAGCTTTCCTCCTTTTGTATGGACAATAACATGGTTGTACCCGTTATCGTTATGATAACAAACCAGCGCAGATGCTATAACTCCGGTACCGCAGGAAAGTGTTTCATCTTCAACTCCTCTTTCATAAGTCCGGACATTAATTTCTTCAACTTTTGCATTTTGATCTACAAAGTTTACATTGATTCCGTTTTCTGCAAACTCTTTACTGTAGCGGATTTCCTTTCCTTCCTGGTATACATCTACTTTATCCAGGTCTCTCACTAAAGAAATATAGTGCGGAGATCCGGTATTCAAAATAAAAACACCTTTTCTTTTTATAACTTCATCTACATCCTGCATTTTTACCGATACAGTATTGTCTTCATTAATCCTTGCTTCGTGGGGCCCGTCGTAAGCTGAAAATGTACAACTGTTTTTTATAACTTTCTGGAGATTTGCAAATTTAACCAGGCAACGGCTGCCATTGCCACACATGCTGCCAATCCTGCCATCTGCATTGTAATATTTCATCTCAAAATCAAAAGCATCTTTGTGGTTTAATAACATTAAACCATCTGCACCAATTCCAAACCTTCTGTCGCATAAATGTTTAATCTGAGAAGTAATTAACTCTTCATACAAATTCTCCCGATTATCCAGAATGATAAAATCATTTCCGGTTCCCTGGTATTTGAAAAAATTAATTTGCATTTTTTAAATTAAATATTGTCGGCAATAATATTCAACGATTTTACAATCAGGTTTTCTACAGCAGCTTTCCCATCTTTCGAAAATTCTTTATTCACTCTGTTTGCAACAACGGCATTCAACGATAAACAGTTATGGTTTAATAATTTCCCCAATCCGTAAATAGCCGATGTTTCCATTTCAAAATTGGTGATTCTATGCTGACCAAATCGAAACGCCGTTAATCGATCTATTAATGTTGGATTCCGGACTCCCAATCGAAGTATCCGTCCTTGTGGACCATAGAAGCCAGGGCAGGTAACGGTTATACCTTGATAATAGTCTCTTGCAAAATGTTTTAATATTGAGGCACTGGCCCCGCTGATATAAGGCTGCGACATTTGCGGATGCATCTGTATAAAAGTAATAAAGGATTGCAATATTAAATTTTCATCTTCATTATGTTCATGTCGATAAAAATTTAATAAATTATCGATACCTAAACCATGCGTAGACGCTACCATTCCATCAACGGCAACATCAGCCTGTAAAGCACCACAGGTTCCCATACGAATGATGTTTAGTGTACGAAGATTTTGTTTGATTGTTCTTGTTTCAAAATCGATATTGACTAAAGCATCCAATTCATTTATTACTATATCAATATTATCCGGGCCTATGCCTGTTGATACAACAGAAATTCTTTTTTTACCTATAAATCCGGTATGTGTAATAAATTCCCGATGCTGTGCTTCAATTTCCATGCTATCAAAATGTTTGCTCACTTCTTTTACCCGGTTCTGATCTCCCACTACAATTACTGTTCCTGCTATTTCTTCGGGCCTAAGATCCAGATGATAAATGGCTCCTCTTTCTGTGATGATTAATTCCGACTCTGCGATTCGATTCATTTCGTTGTTTTTTTATCTGAGACAAACTAGTTTGCAAAAATATATCTATTTTCGCAGCAGTTCAAAATATGGTACCATGGCCGAGCGGCTAGGCAGAGGTCTGCAAAACCTCGTACAACGGTTCGAATCCGTTTGGTACCTCAAAAAAGCTGTCATATTTGACAGCTTTTTTTATATCCGAAATTTTATTTTTCGATACTGATTTTTCTTCCTGTGAGTAAATTCAACGAGTCTTTTATTCTGCTGGTATCTACCGGCATTGCTGGAATACGAACAAACAATTTAAAAAGTATGGAGTCTTTAGTAGTCATCAAAATATTCCATTTGTACGATCGTAATTGGTCATATCTGGCAAAAGCTCTTTGTCTTTCAGAAATTTCTAAAATGAAATTATAGCTTTGGATAACTGATACTAAGGTATCCGTTTTTAGGGAATTGGTTTGCTTTGTCAGTATTGTAGAACTGTCTTCAAATACAGGAACTATTGCTGAAATATTTTGTGCTTCTTTTTCGGGAATATTTTTTATGGGTTTTTTATTTAAATAATAAATACCCCAGCCAATAATAGCCAATACGGCTATAGAAAAAATAACAATTATTAATTTTCTAATAGCAAATGGGGTGGTTCTATTTTCAATATGTATGGAGTCGAAATTCGAAAAATCATTTTTTTCGGAATTCGGATGCCTCATTTCTTTCGATGTACTATCAAGCATTTTACCGGCAAATAATTTTTCAGGCGTAAATGCATATTCATTTTGCTGTGTCTTTATTAAAGAACCAATGCCTTCCAGTTTAAAATTTTTTCCAATATTTAAAAACTGAATAGAAACTTCAATAAATGAATTCAAATCGGAAGATGCCAACGCCTTCATTTTTCCGGTACTTGCAGAAATAAATGAAACCAATTCAGGGTCTTCTACAGTGAGCGGATCAAATTTAAAAACTACTTCAAACGCAGCTTCCCCGTTTTGTTTATGATTTTCAGGATATGGATGCGGTAATTCATTCAATTGAAAAGTTCCAATACGGGGAAGTTCCAATCTTTTATGCTGGTAAAGAAACTGTTTAAGGAGCGGAGAAAATTTCAATTTTATTCAATTTTAGATAAGTACAAGATATGTAATTTGTTTTCTTTTACAATGGTTTTATAATTACAATCTATTTTTGTAAAATGTTAGCAAAAGAAGAAAAGGACTTTATTGAATATTGGGAATTAAATAAGCATAAACAACAAAAATTTGTTAAACAGTTAATGATTGGCTTGCCTGTAGGGACAGTATTTGTCATTGCAATCTTTCTCAATTTTATTTCCGGATGGAATCAACGGGCTACCATGGAGTTTAATGCCTATGCATCCCTGATACCTGTTTTAATTATTGCCGCTTTAATCATAACTGTTTTCATATCTGTTTTTTCTGTAAGATATAAGTGGGAAATCAATGAACAACGTTATCAGGAATTAAAAGCCAGATCAAAATCTGAAGAAGGCAAGACACAAGAATAAGTCCAGTTTTAGTTTTGCTGTATTATATTTGTCAAAAATTTTTAAGCATGAAAAATTTCGTTTTAAGTGTGTTAGCTTTTGTGGTTTTATTTAGTTCTTGTGTGAAAAAGACTGGTGGAAGAGCTTGTTCGTATGATGCTTGTGCTACTGTTGCACCTATAGCCGAACAAAATAATGTGGAAGCATATTTAACAAGTAAATCAATTGTGGCTGCTAAACATTGCAGTGGGTTGTTTTATAAAATTGATGTTGCCGGAACCGGCACAAATCCCACTGCCTGTTCAGACGTATCTGTAAAGTATAAAGGAACTTTAACTAATGGAAACATATTTGATCAGTCAACTACTTCAATCAGTTTTAATATTCAACAACTGATTACCGGATGGAAAAATGCTATCCCATTAATTAAAGAAGGTGGGAAAATCACCTTATTCCTTCCTCCATCTTTAGGTTACGGAGCTCAGGCAACCGGATCAATTCCTGCTAATTCTATCTTGATTTTTGAAATAGAGTTGGTGAAAGTATTATAATTAATGACTAATAAATTTTGCTGAAACCTCTTATCGTATCCTAAGAGGTTTCATTGTTTTAACTTTATAAAAATTATCAACTTGCCACACGAAGCCATATCTATTTTTGACATGTTTAAAATATGTGTAGGACCCTCCAGTTCTCATACGCTAGGTCCTTGGAAGGCTGCATTGCGTCTTTTAGATATCTTAAAGAATAAAGGACCAATCAATGAAGTGTCTTCTGTACGGATCTTATTGTATGGATCATTAGCTAAAACAGGAAAGGGACATGGTACTGATATTGCTGTTCAATTAGGTTTATGTGGCTATGATCCAGAAACATTTATTGTTGAAAACCTGGATGCTAAAATCAAGGACATCAGCACGATGAATAAATTGATTTTGGATGGTAAACATGAAATTGATTTTGATCCAAGAGAGGATATTGATTTTCTGATGAATGATTCTTTGCCATTTCACCCAAATGCATTGAGTTTTTTGGTGTCTTTTAAAGACAATAAACAAATTGCCGAAACTTTTTATTCAGTAGGTGGTGGCTTTATTATGAAAGAAGGCGAGGATCATGTGATGGGTAGCGAACTGCATCTTTCTTTTCCTATCGATACTGCAGATCAGCTTTTGCATTGGTGTATGAAAACAGGATTAAGTGTGAGTGAAATTGTAATGGAAAATGAATTGGCCTGGAGATCTGAAGAAGAAACAAAAACCAGGATTTTGCGAATATGGTCGGTGATAAAAGACTGTATGCTTAAAGGAGCATATACAAATGGTGAATTACCCGGTGGATTACATGTAAAACGACGAGCAGCAGAATTGAATAAACGGCTTTTAAAAGGACAACAGTTTAGTGATTACGAATCCTGGGTTTTGGCAATAAAAGAAGGAGGAAATTCTTTTAATTATATTTTGGATTGGGTAAGTTGTTTTGCCCTTGCTGTAAACGAAGAAAATGCATCATTTGGTAGGGTAGTAACAGCTCCAACCAATGGTGCTGCCGGTGTGATACCTGCCGTATTGCAATACTTTATTTGTTTTTGCGATGGAAATTCAGACGATAAAATAATTCAGTTCCTTTTAACTGCTTCTGAAATAGGAAGTATTTTTAAAAAGGGTGCAACTATTTCTGCGGCTATGGGTGGATGTCAGGCGGAGATTGGTGTATCTTCTGCAATGGCTGCTGCAGCATTAACTGAATGTATGGGAGGAACTCAACGGCAAGCATTGATGGCGGCCGAAATTGCTATGGAACATCATTTAGGAATGACCTGCGATCCGATTGGTGGACTGGTTCAAATTCCATGTATCGAACGCAATACGATGGGTGCAATTAAAGCAATTACTGCTTCACAATTGGCCCTTCAAAGCTCACCCGACTTTGCAAAAGTTTCATTAGATGCTGTTATAAAAACCATGTGGGATACTGCAAAAGATATGAATTTCAAATACAAAGAAACCTCTGAAGGAGGATTGGCAGTTCATATTCCTATCTCATTAAGTGAGTGTTAGCATTCAAATTTATTTTTAGTTGTTGAAAATTAATTTGAATTTTTCTGTCTTACTTTTGCTGCTTACTAAATTTCTGGTGAAAATGATCCACTAATATGGCTATACTAAATCTTTCAAATCCTATAAAGAAGATAATCGATATAATTAAACTTGAAAAAAAGGAGATTTCTGCAATTTATTTTTATGCCATATTGAATGGTGGTCTTCAATTAATGCTGCCTATCGGTATTCAGGGTATTATCAACTTTGTTTTAGGTGGTGCATTCTCAACTTCACTTTATTTAATGATTGCTTTTGTAGTTTTGACAGTATTTTTTAACGGGTTAGTTCAAGTAAACCAGATGAGGATTATTGAAAAAATTCAACAAAAAATATTTGTCAGGTATGCTTTTTCTTATGCTTACCGATTACCAAAACTGGACTTGAAGTCTGTTGATAATTTTTATTTACCAGAACTATTGAACCGCTTCTTTGATACAATGACTTTACAAAAAGGGATTTCAAAAATGTTACTCGACATCCCAACTGCAGCTTTGCAAATACTTATTGGTTTAATCTTATTATCTTTTTATCATCCGATATTTATTGTATTTGGTGTTTTTCTGATAATCCTTGTCACAATAATTCTTTTTATTACTGGAAACAGTGGATTGGCTACCTCAATTAAAACCAGTTCGTATAAATATGCTGTTGCTGGATGGTTAGAGGAATTGGCTCGTTGCGTGAAATCTTTCAAATTTTCAAAACACAGTCTTTTCCATCTTAAAAAAGCCGATCAATATATAAGTGGATACTTGCATTGGAAAACAAAACACTTCCGGATCCTTAAATTACAATATTGGGCAATCATTGTTTTCAAAGTACTTATTACCGCAATTATGCTGATTGTAGGAAGTGTTTTGTTAGTCGATCAGAAGTTAAACATTGGACAGTTTATTGCCGTTGAAATTGTAATCATCTTGGTGTTAAATTCTGTTGAAAAATTAATAATGACACTGGATAAAGTTTATGATGTGTTAACTTCTGTTGAGAAATTGAGTACACTGATTGAACAGCCTTTAGAAAAAGAAGGCAGCATCCTGGTAGAGGATAAAAATCAGGGATTAAAAGTGAATGTCAATAATCTTTCCTTTTCCTATAATGATGAAGAAGATGTTTTGAAAAATGTCAATCTTATAGCAGAACCTGGTGAAAAGATTGGAATTGTTGGTTTAAAAATGAGTGGTAAAACCACTTTATTGCGGGTGCTAAGTGGGGCTTACAGTGAATTTAAAGGATCGGTAATGATTGATGATATGCCCATCAATAATTATTCATTGGAATCTTTTCATTCGCATGTAGGAATATTATTCAGTAACCAAGAGATTTTTTTGGGAACACTTGAAGAGAATATTACCATGGGGCATCCAGCAGTAAACGCTTCAATAATTACAAATCTTATTTATGAATTGGGATTTGAAGATCTGCTGATTACTTTGCCAGTTGGCTTACAAACTAAATTAGATCCTGTTGGAAAAAGATTATCCCAGAATTTTAGAGACCGTATTTTAATACTCCGGGCATTGATAGGAAAGCCCCGGTTATTACTATTGTACGAGGATCCTTGGATTCATTTTGAAAAATCAGTAAAAGATAAAATTATGCGGTATATTTTCGAGAAATGCATAGAAACAACCATTTTTTTGGTTTCAAAAGAATCAGAAATGCTCCATAGATGTGATAAGGTCTTGGTTTTGGATGAAGGTAATTCGATTCATTTCGGACCTTTGAATGAATTAAAAAGTGAACTAAATGGTTTTATAAATTAATGCAATGGCTTTTTTAAACGATAAATTTGAACTTGTAAATAAAGAATTGGGTTTAGACTCGTATAATCAGATTTATGATATTGATAAATCGAGTAAAATAAAATATTGGGTTTATGGTATTTTAATTGTTATGGTTTCAGGACTTTTCTTGCCTTGGACACAAAATATAAGAACAAGAGGGAACGTGACCACTTTACTGCAAGAGCAAAGACCACAACAATTAAATTCCATTATTCCAGGGAAAGTTGTCAAATGGTTTAATAAGGAAGGTGATTATGTTCTGGCCGGTGATACCATTTTACAGATTTCAGAAATAAAAGATGATTACTTCGATCCTGATTTATTGGATAGAACTCAGGATCAGCTCAATGCTAAGACAAATGCTGTTTCCGGTTATGGAAATAAAATTGTTTCCCTCAAAGAGCAGATTGCAGCATTAAGAGAGGGACAATCTTTCAAAATTGCTGAGCTGAACAACAAAATACAGCAGCAACGAATGAGGATAAAAAGTGATAGTTTGGACCTGGAAGCTGCAAAAAACGACCTGCAAATCCGACATGCACAATTTCAAAGACAACGGGTTATGTATGATTCAGGCCTTGTTTCTTTAGTACAATTAGAAACCCGTAACCAGGCTGTGCAAGATGTTTTAGCTAAAAAAACCACTGCCGAGATAAAATATGGAAATGCAAGACAGGAGCTTATTCGCTTGCAATTAGAGTTAAACGGGGAAAGACAGTCTTATTATGAAAAAATTGCAAAAGCCGAAAGCGAAGTTTTTCAGGCATTGTCACAACAAGCATCTACTGAAAGTGAAGTAGCTAAGCTTAAAAATGTGTATAGTAATTTTAGCATTCGAAGTGGAATGTATTTTATAACAGCACCACAGAGAGGACAAATTACAAAAGCTAAAAAAGCAGGTATTGGAGAGCTTTTACAAGATGGAGAAATGATAGTAGAAATTGTTCCAGATTCTATTCAATATGCTGTTGAAATGTATGTTCATCCCGTTGATTTACCTTTGGTGAGTGAGGGACAAAAAGTACGGTTCATGTTTGATGGGTTTCCTACTATCGTTTTTAGTGGTTGGCCAGAAGCTTCCTACGGTACTTTTGGAGGAATAATTACAGCGGTTGAAAATTCTGTGAGTACCAATGGTAAATTCAGGATATTGGTAAAAGAAGATAACCAGGATAAACCATGGCCGAAGCAGTTACGTATAGGTACCGGTGCTTTGGGCATTGCACTATTGAAAAATGTTCCAATTTGGTATGAATTGTGGCGAAACATTAATGGTTTCCCGCCAGAGTATTACAAGTCTTCTCAAAATGAAGATACCGGGACTTCTAAATGAGATAAAATTTAATGATGAAGCTTAAAATATTGGTATATAGTATTTCAATTACTGTTTTTTGTTGCATTCTCAATCTTAATTTTTTACAGGCTCAGCAAAAAGAATTGTATTCTTTATCTGAATTTGAATTTATCAGTATCCTAAGTAAGTTTCATCCGGTTATCAAACAATCTGAATTGGGAATTGAAATAGCAAAGAGTAAGCTGCTTTCATCCCGGGGGGCATTCGATCCTGTATTTAATTACACCTTGGATCGTAAAACTTTTGATGGAAAAAATTATTTCACGCACATCAATCCCGAATTGCGCATACCAACCTGGTATGGTATTGAAATCAAAGGAGGGATAGAAGATAATTCAGGTATTTATTCGAATCCTGAACTTACCAGTGGGGTATCCTCTTATTTAGGTATAAAACTACCACTGGCAAAAAATTTACTTATCGATGAAAGGCGGGCGGTATTAGCGCAGGCTAAATTATTTGTAAGCCTTTCAAAAATTGATAAGGATATATTGATTAATGATCTTTTTTATAATGCAATAGCTTCGTATTGGAATTGGGTAATGGAATATAACTCACTGAAAGTATTGGATAGTGTCGTTGCAATTAATGAACAACGATTACGATTCATAACACTTTCATGGAAACAAGGAGACAATCCGGCCATTGATACGGTTGAATCAAGGGCCCAGTTACAAAATTTCATCATACAACAACAGGAAACATATTACCGGTTTAAAGCAGCAGGATTTAAACTTTCAAACTATTTATGGTTTGATAATTCAACTCCTTTTGAAATGAATGACTTGGTTATTCCTGTTGAACGATTAAAGCAAATTGTATTAAAAAATAATGAAATTCAGCCTTTATCAGAATTGATTGTCCTTGCTTCAAGCAGTCATCCTAAGCTGAAACAATATCAAAATAAATTGCAAATTCTTGAAATAGATAGAAAACTCAACTTTCAAAGCATGTTGCCTACACTGGATTTGAAAGCCAATCTTCTTAACGACGAATATTTTGTGTGGAAAGGAGCCAGTTCTCAGCTATTTGAGAATAACTATAAGTTTGGATTGGATATCAATATACCTTTACGTTTTTCTGAAGGAAGAGGAAATTATAAAGCCATACAATTTAAAATTCAGGAAACAGAATTTGGACTGATACAGGAAAGGTTGGAGTTGATCAATAAACTTAAAACCGTTTATCAACAAATAATGACTTTGCAAAAGCAAATGGAATTGGCCAATTCGAATTTAGAAAATTATACCCGTTTATTTAAAGCAGAAGAAACCCGTTTCTCCATTGGCGAAAGTTCTTTATTCCTAATGAATATCCGTGAAAATAAAATGCTGGAATCCTGGTTTAAATTAATTGAAATTCAAACAAAATATCTTCAGTCCCGTGCCGGTTTAATATGGGTTACCGGCCAATTTAAATAAGATATCAGACAAATACTTCCAATTCACTGTACAGTGTATCCCTTTCAACTGGTATGCGGTTTGCTTGTTTGATTAATACAACAATTTCTTCGGTAGTCATGGTTGGGTTTTGTTCTTCGCTACCGGCCATGGAATAAATTTTTGTACTGTCATCAATGGTTCCATCCATATCGTTTACACCAAAGGATAGACTCATTTGTGCATTGTTTCTTCCCAGCATGGGCCAGTATGCTTTCAGGTGCGGGAAATTATCCATAAAAATTCTGGCTACTGCATACATTTTCATGTCTTCCAGTAAAACACTTTCCGCAATATAACTCATGTCATTATTGGAATTACGGAATTTTAAAGGAATAAAACAATTGAACCCTCCCGTTTTATCCTGCAAAGACCGAAGCCTGTCCATATGATCGATGCGATGATGATATTTTTCTATATGGCCATACAGCATGGTTGCATTGCTATGCATGCCAATATTATGTGCTGTTTCATGAATGTGTAACCAACCTTCTGCATTTACTTTATCTGCCGAAATTTTTTCTCTCACTTCCGGGTCGAAAATTTCTGCACCACCACCAGGTAATGAATCAAGACCGGCCTCGTTCAGGAATCTCAAACCTTCTTCCACACTCATTTTCGCCTTACGGAACATATAGTCCAACTCTACTGCCGTAAATCCTTTGATATGCAGTTCGGGCCTGTGTGCTTTTATTTTTCGTAATAATTCAGCAAAAAATTCAAGATTCATTTTTGGATGAACGCCGCCTACAATATGTACTTCTGTAATGGGTTTTCCGTCATAATCTTTTAGCATTTTCATCATATCATCAATGCTCAGTTCCCAACCTTCATCTCGATGAGCATAAAGTTGTGAGTAAGAACAGAAGTTGCAGGAAAATACACAAACGTTTGTCGGTTCGATATGGAAATTGCGGTTGAAATAAGTTTTATCTCCATGTAATCGTTCCCGAACAAAATTTGCCAAAGAACCTAAAAAGGGGAGGCTCCCTTTTTCAAATAAGATCAATCCTTCTTCTTTACTGATCCGTTCATTATTGAATACCTTTTCTGCAATTGTCGATAATTCTTCCGGTAAATTTTGTTTGCTTAAGAAGCTTGTAAATGTTTGCTGCATGTCCATTCCTTTAATAGTGGTGCAAAAATAACACATATTAAAAAGGATGCCCTGAATATTTCAGGGCATCCTTTGATAGGGTTTTAAAAAAATGTCTTTTAATTTTTTATGATCTTTTCTACAATGGTTGATGTTGAATTATTGTATCCAAAATTCACCAGGTAAACTCCTTTTGGCTTTCCGGTGAGGTCTATATTAATAAAGTTGCCAGAGTCATTATTAAATTGTTTGCTCCATACTTTTTGTCCGGATACATTGTACACATTGATAAAACGTAAATTAAAAGGATTGGTTCTGAACCAAACCGAAAAATTATTTTGAAAAGGTGAAGGAAGTATTAAATAGCCATTCTTTTTCAATCGATCGGGTAAAATTCTTGTTTTGATATTTACATTATCAATAAAAATATTATTCTCAAAATTATTGGTCACTTTAAAAATAACCTGAATAGGAGAGTTGGATGCAAAGGAAGTGAGATCAATCTTCTCGGCTCTCCATTGAGATAAATTAGTGGGGAAAAATTCATTGATCTGTTCGTTTACCGGATCGTTGATTGTTTGAAGCGCCACACCCCATTTTTTATAAACAGTTGTATACGTATTGCCACAATCCTTTGTTACCAATATTTCCAGCGTATCTAGAGGAATATTGGTTGTTCTCGGATCACTGTACGTAACAGCAGATAAATCAAAACTTAACAAAACGGAGTCTACCAAAGGGAAGCTGATATTAGGTGTAAACAGTTGATCCTGTTGTCCAATATTTGCATAATTATAGGTGTTCACAAATGCGCTGCTGCTACTGTTAAAACCATTCAAAGATTTTTTCCATGTTATATCATTATCCGGATTACTTACAGCCCATGTGACAGGAGGAAAGGTCACCGATTCAAAACCTTCCAGCAATGGTGCTGTTATATTTCCGGTAATACTGAAAGCTTTTGTAAGACTATCATTCATCAAATTCTGATCACCTGTTCCACTTATAGTAATCAATGAAGTAATATATGCTTTGATACTATGTGTACCCTGACTTAGTCCACTTAAACTAGGAAGGGTTACTTTAAGCGTTCCATTTTGAGCAATATTGACAGCAGTAATATTACTCGATGTAGCAGGGTTATTATCTACTTTTAGATTTACAATGAAACCGGTTATAATAAGCTTTCCTGTATTTTTTACAGTAACAGATGTTGTAGTTCCGGAACTGCATAAAATATCTTTCGGGTCATTAATTGCAAGCAACTGAATATCTCTGTCATAAATTGGGGCAATAGAAATATTGTCAATAAAAATATTATTTCCAAAACGGTTTGTATTCCTGAAAGCAACAATTACTTGTCCGCCGGTTACCATTGAATTGGGAACAATGATCGATTCATTGCGCCAATCAGATGCAACAGGATTTAAATATGCTCCAGTGGCTGTACCGGCAGTAGAAAGTGTAGTTCCCCACTTTTTATAAACCGTGGTAAATGTATTTCCGCAATTATTGGAAATGAGTACAGATAAGCTGTCCTGATCTCCGATGACCCCCCAGTTTTTGTGTGCCAGGTCGAATGAAATTTTGATGTCTTCCGTACCGGAAAAATTCATGCCGATCGTTCTTAATTCATCAACTTGATTAACTGTATTATTATCAAAATTGTTAAAGAAAGCAGCGCCTAATGACCCATTGCCTGGCAAGGGAAAACGAACCCAGGTGTTATTAGAATTAGGGTTAAAGATGCTCCAGTTTGCAGGAGGAAATATTTCATGTTCAAATCCTTCACTCAACGGGATATTGATTGGTGTTGCAAGATTTACATTCATAATCTGCTGATCATTTAATGGTCTTTCATCCGTTCCGCCATTGGGTTCCATTGTAAAGAATCTTAAGCTGTTATTTCCAATATTCAAAAACTGTTGTGTCATAATCACCGATGTAAAACCTTCACTTGGAATGTTAACAGCAATTGTCTGAATAATTGGTAAACTTGAATTTATTTGTAATCCTACTTTAATAGAAGTCAATGTGGTTAACCCATTATTTTTAATAAGGATTTTTGGCGTAAAAAATCCCGGACATGAAATGATAGGTTGATTAATAATTGTACATCCTATAATATCGCTTCCTCCCGGATTGATGATACTGATAATAGAAGCATCTAATAAAACTGCTGAGGAAGGGGCAATGCATCCCTGAGAACTTAGTAAGGTAGTCCGGCAATTTTGAAGAACCCATTCCATACGATTCACTTGTGCTTTCGTAAACATGGTCATACAGGCATCATTTGTATAGTCCATGTAGTTTTGATATTGAAATCCCGGTGAAATGGGTGAACATATATCTGTACGAAGTCCTGTTGGACAACTTAAGGTTGACGTGTTTTGATTTGGTGTATCTCCAATTAAAAAAGATGCAGGCAATGGGCAAGTACCGGGTAACTGTCTGAAATCGTCGGTTGTACAACCAATTGGATTATCTCCCCAAATATGGTAAAGGCCAAAATAATGACCTAATTCATGTGTTACGGTTCTCCCAAGATTATAATTGATATTAGTATAACAAGCATTTGTAGATGTTCCCGACAAATTAATAACAATACCGTCCTGAGAAGG
>JAYWCV010000260.1:0-2889 GCA_043780275.1 Chitinophagaceae bacterium | reverse complement strand
ACCAATTGTCCGCCAAACCAGAGGATGCCACAAAAAACGGCCACACCCAGAAATTCCGACATGGGTGATGCAAGATCACGGCGGTAACTGATCTTGTTTTTAAAATACAGTAATTCATCGTTTATTTTAAAAAACCTTTCCCTCAAGATCGATTCTAGATTGAATGCTTTTATTACCCGCAATCCACCCAGTGTCTCATCAAGTACCGAAAGAGATTCGCCATGTTTTATGGCCACTTCGTTCGATTGCTTTTTTAAGGATTTGGAAATTCTTCCCAAAATGAATCCAATTACGGGGAAAGTGAGTAATATAAAAAGGGTTAGCTGCGGACTGATATAGAATAAAACAGCAAAATTGATAATGATGGTAAGCGGATCCCTCACCCAACCCTCCAATGCACTTACCAAAGAGCTTTCAACTTCACTAACATCGTTTGTAATACGGCTAATAAGGTCACCTTTTCTTTTTTCTGTAAAGTAACCAATTGGTAGATGAAGGATTTTTATATAGAGGTCGGACCTGAATGTATTTACTATTAAATTCTTCAGTGGGTTTAAGGTGTAGAATGACAGGTAAAGAAAAAGGTTTTTCAAAAAAATAGAACTGATAATTACTCCACAGATCAGGCCAAGAGTAGCAAGCTTTCCGGAAACGCCATCGCCAGCTTTTTCAATAGTCTCTATCAAATAATCCCGGATAGTTTTTACAACCGGATTATTTGTTTCCTTCATCAGGCCACTTATTCCACTGGAGTCTGCATTGAAGATCAACTCCATAAAAGGCATCAGCATACCTACCGATACAATTGAAAAAATAATGGAAAGAATGATGAATAAAAAGTAAAGAGCAATCTTTCCTTTAAAGCCGGATAAGTATTTAAAAATTCTTGAAAATTTATTCATGTGTTAATTACTGCCAATTTAAAGCAGCAAAGTAAGTACTTTTACAGCGAAGAAATAATTGATTATGAATGAAGGAAAACGTCAGAAACAAATAAGCAGTGTACTTATACAGGACCTGAATGAGATTTTTCAACGATTGGGTTTGGGAATTATGGATGGAGGAATGATCTCCATTTCATCCGTTAAAGTCACTCCCGATTTATTGGAAGCACGTATTTACCTGAGTTTATTCCAGGTAAAAGACTCCGAAGCAGTGATGAAAAGAATAGAGGACCGAAGTAATGAAATTAAGAAAGAGTTGGCAATCCGCATCAAACATCAAGTAAGAAGAATACCGATATTGCGATTTTTTAAAGATGATACGTTAGATAATGTTTTTAAAATGGAAGAACTTTTTAAAAACTTAAATAAGGAAGAAGAAGGTAAGTCCGAAAATGATTAGCACTTTCAACTATTCAAAAATTAACTAATCAACCATCCATTGCATTTATTATTTGCCTGGAGATATTTTAAAGCAAAAAAATCTACAAACGCAATAAATATTATTGCTTGGATAAGTATTGTGGCTATTGTAGCCGGAACCGCAGCATTGATTTTGGTTTTAAGTGTTTTTAATGGTTTCGAAGATCTGGTGAAATCACTTTACTCTAATTTTTACAGCGACCTTAAAATTTCTTCCTCCAATGGAAAAGTGATCAGCCTGTCACAAGTACAATTAGATAAGCTTCGATCTATAAAAGGCATCCGAAATTTTTCCCTGGTGATGGAAGAAAAAGCATTTCTTCAGAATGGCGAATTTCAAACAGTCGTTCATCTGAAAGGCGTAGACGATAATTACCAATATGTTACCGGAGTACCAGAGCATATTGTAAAAGGTGAGTATAACCTGGGAACAAATGAAAACCCTTCGATGATTTTAGGGGCTGGTATTGAAAATGCAATAGGTATTCAGGCCGACCGGAATATTTTTCCAATATTAGTATATCTACCCCGAAAAACCAATGTGGACCTCACGGATCCTTTTCAGTCTATCAGTGCAGATACGGTTATAACAACCGGTGCATTTGTTATTCAACAGGATTTTGATAATAAATACGCAATAACCAATCTTCCTTTTTTAAAAAGAATGATGGGGCTTGAAGAAGATCAATATGGAGGGGTAGAAATTGCATTGAATAACCCTTCGGATGCCGAATCAATAAAAAAGGAATTGAAAAAAACATTCGCTGAAACTTATCTTGTTCAAACCAGGTATGAACAAAATCAAAGTCTGTACAATGTGATGCGAGCCGAAAAATGGGTGATCTATGCCATCTTATCTTTAATACTCATTGTAGCCGCATTTAATATGATTGGTGCATTAACGATGCTTGTATTAGAGAAAGAAAAAGATATTAGTGTGATTCATGCATTAGGAGGAAGTAAAAAACTCATCCAAAATATTTTTTTAAGCGAAGGGATTTTATTGGCAACAATTGGTGCATTGCTGGGCATGTTTATTGCCATGCTACTAGCATGGCTGCAAATACAATTTAAACTGATTCCTTTGGAAGGAGGTTCTTTTGTGATTGATTATTTTCCTGTAAAACTTCAATTAGCCGATTTTTTACTGGTAGGATTTACCGTTTTCATTATTGCTTTGATAGCATCCGTTATTCCTTCCAGGAAAGCAGCCAACCAGGAATTTTCTTTAAGAAGTGAATAAACCCCAAGCCCCTATCCCCTGAAGGGGAATATCATACCTTAAGTCAAAATCAGTTTATTAATAAAAGGAGTTAGTTCTAAATATAGATACCCTTCATAATCCCCCTTCAGGGGATAGGGGCTTTTAATAATCGCCAAGTGTTTCCGGCTGTTGTGCCAAAGCTCTTGCAAGCTGTTCATCATTGGGTGCAATACCGTGCCATCCATGATCATTTTCCATGAAGTCAATACCGCTTCCCATTATAGTATGCATCATAATAGCAATAGGTTTTCCCTGGCCGGT
>JAYWCV010000259.1:0-2185 GCA_043780275.1 Chitinophagaceae bacterium | reverse complement strand
AAGATGTTTAGTGAACGTTTTTAATGATAAACACAAAAATGTATCCATAATACAAGTAGTCAATGATTTATAAGAAATAAAAACTGGCGTGATTTTTTATAAACACAAAAAGGGCATTAATCTATGTTTATACAAAACTGTACATAATGGAAACACTGATAGGTATTTTTGGTAAAGGTCAGGATCTAAGTATGCTTCAAATGAGTTGCAGGGGTGTGGTAATTTTTTTTGTGACTTTAATCCTGATCAGGATTTCCGGAAGAAGATCCTTCGGTATGAGAACTCCGCTGGACAATATCATTGTTATTTTATTGGGCGCTATTTTGGGTCGTGCTGTGGTGGGGGCATCTCCTGTTTTGCCCATTGTGGTTACTGGTTTTATAATTGTGTTATTACATCGCATGCTGGCCATGCTTTCTTTAAAAAATAAATCAATGTCTGCAATAATTGAAGGAAAAAAAATACTTTTATTTGAAAAAGGAGCCTTTATAAAAAAAAATTTAGATAGAGCTATCGTAAGCCAGGAAGAAGTACAAAGAACCGTTCGTAAACAACTCTTTACCGCCAGCTTTGAAAAAATAGATAAAATTTATATCGAAGCTAATGGTGAAATTAGCCTTATAAAAAAAGAAGCCAGTGCAGAAAGTTAATTGCTTTTTAATTGGGGCATTAATATAGATGCAAGATTAATAAAGTGGGATTCTCTATCGGAGTTGGTCAGTACTAAAATTGCTTAAATACTTAAATAATGAATCAAATAAAAATACATTGCACGGTTGTAGCTTTTTTTTCTTTTTACCTCCTGGCTTGTAAAGCACAACAACATGCTGTTTCAGGTCAAACATTGTCTCTGATTTCTACCATTGAATTACCCGGTGTAAATGGTCGGATAGACCATCTGGCATTTGACCCGGTTTTGAGCCAGGTTTTTATTGCCGCTTTAGGAAATAACTCTGTGGAAGTGGTTGATTTGAAGACAAAAAAGGTTGTTCATAGTATTACTAATTTGAGCGAGCCACAGGGAATTGTTTTTATCGGGCAAACCAATACCATTCTCGTTACCAATGGCGCAAATGGCAGGTGTGATATTTTTAATACGCATGATTTTTCGAGGGTTAGTTCTGTACAATTGCCTGGTGATGCAGACAATATACGTTACGATTCTACCAATAAAAAGATTTACATAGGTTATGGTAATGGAGGGATTGCCATATTGGACGCAAACACGTATAATGTCATCGGCGATGTTAAATTAGAAGGGCATCCGGAATCCTTTCAATTAGATATACCGGGGAAAAGGATTTTTGTGAATGTACCGGATAAAGAAGAAGTGGATATTATTGACCTCAACAAACAAAGCGTAATAAAAAGATGGAGATTAACAGGTGCTAAATTAAATTTCCCCATGGCATTGGATGCAACCAACCACCGACTGTTTATTGGTTGCAGGCACCAGGGAAAATTATTGGTGCTGGATACAGAATCAGGGGCACAAATTTCTTCCCTTGATACAGACAGTAATTCAGATGATCTTTTTTATTACAAGAAAAATAGCACTATTTTTTTAAGTTGTGGTAGCGGAACTATTGATGTATTTAAGCAGGAAATTGCACATAATTATATAATGATGGACAAAATTAATACTTCTCCGGGGGCAAGGACATCCCTATTAATACCGTCCTTAAATGAACTGATAATTGCTTCCCCAAAAAATGCTTTTCACAACGCTGCCTTACTTGTGTATGTTATTAAAGAATAAAGGTTTTGGTAAATCCTATCAGTGTACCGATAATAAATTATTTATCAGGGAATTATCTACAAATAATCAAATAAATATAAAAAATGTAGAGATTATTCCCCATCTTTTATATTCATAAGCCTTAATTATTGTGGCATAATTATTATAATAACATAATTGGTTTTTCATAGGATATTGGACAAAAAACGAAGCTGGATTTCTATCCGGCTTCTTATTTTAAACTTATTTATAAATTCCTTGAATACCGATTTTTAAATTAAGATGATTATTTTTTACTGTTTTATTACTCCTCTCCTTTTTGAATTATTCATTATTCTACCCTGGTTATAAAAAGTAGTGTGCTTTTTCTAACAGCAATAGGATACTTATAAATATAAGCACAAGTCGTACTTAATGGCTTTATATATATTACCTCTGAGACTAGAT
>JAYWCV010000258.1:0-2444 GCA_043780275.1 Chitinophagaceae bacterium | reverse complement strand
TTCTCTCGAACGCAGTTTGCTAACTACCTGGTTTTTCTCCGTTTTCTGAATTGCCAGAACTTTCACTTCTTTAGTCTGTATTTTTAATGCAACATTTTTTTCTTCCTTTCTTACCAACTGTTCTTTCTTTCTTTTTTCAATCAACTGTTGCGTTTCCAGAATATTGGCAACCTGGTTCTCCCTGAATTGGCGGTAAGATTTCAGATAAGATAATCGGCGCATCATATCATTGAAGCTACCGGCAGAAAAAATGAAATTTAAAAAATCGTAATTGCTTTTATTCTTATATGCATAAACGATACTTCGGGCATATTGACTTTTCAATGTATCCAATTGAAGTTTCAATCGATAAATTTCTACATTACTCAAATAAATATTGTCGTCAATCATCTTCAGCTCCGAATTGATATTACCCAGGTATTTATTCTGCAGATTCAATTTTTTCTGTAATAAGCTAAGTTGACTCAGGGTTTCTTTCGTTTGACCTTTTACCTGGCTGTATATATTTTCGATATCACGGATCTCTTTTTGTATGGCCTGTCTTTCTTTTTCCAGTTGCCCCTTATCCTGTGTTTGTTGCGCATGCAGGAATACAAGTGCAGAAAAAAAACATACAACAAGAAAAATAGATTTCTTCATAATAATTTTTTGGTCATAAAACAATGAAACAGAAAAGGCTCTTTTGTATAGTCTTTCGGCAAAATAAATCAATAAATATTTTATAACGCTTTATAATTCCTTGGTATTGAAAAAGGGTATGTTAATTCTTCATTAAATTCATACTGCTTAAAATCTAATTTGATATCAAGCTTTGTTTTTTCTGCAATATAAATTCTTCGCTTCACAGGAAAATTCACTCCTTTCTTTGTGTCATAATCAGCATACGACAGATCGCAGGTTCTGTTACGTATCAAATCTATATCATCCAGTTTGGAACGTTGTAAAGTTCCGTCAGATTCATTCAAGGTAATCAAATTCTTATACCAGTCAGCATTCATTAACAATGACACAGTACCCGGACCGGTTGAATACGAAATGATTTGTTCAGTTAAAAATATCGGATTACCGATTAAGAGGTTTTGGAGAGTTGTAAGATCAAAAGGTATAGAAGCCAATTCCTGTAAAGAGGATATTGATTTTTCCGAAATTGTTCTGTTCTGCTTGTCCATTATCTTTACGGAAGTTTTTGTGATATATACCCGCAAAGCCTCAATACCTAACACTGCATTTACAGAAATCCAAATAACACTATCCCGGTGCATACGCAAATTAGCATTTACGTTATATTTCTTTTCGGAAGCATCCGTATACTCAATATTTAATTTTGCGGAAAATGTTGTAAACGCTATATGTTGGCTTATTAATTTATGATAAACTTCATTACTAAAACGAATAGAGTCTTCTTTCCCTGTATCGGGAATTACCTCTGCAATTACAACGGTATCTTTTTTTGCAATGGCAGTCTGGATAACTTTTGTTGACCTGCATGACAGAAGAGATATACTAAATCCAGCCAAGAAAAACAGTACTCGAATCATTTATAAATTTTTATTGTTTGCCGGTATGCCCGAATCCGTTTTCATTCCGAATGGTATTGTTTAATTCTTCCACCAATTTCCAACTAATTCTTTCCACTTGCTGAATGACTATTTGAGCAATCCGATCGCCATGATGTATGACTTGATTTTCGGTTGAAAGGTTGACCAGAATAATTTTTATTTCACCCCGGTAATCAGCATCAATGGTTCCGGGGCTGTTCAAACAGGTAAGACCCTGCTTTATTGCCAATCCACTTCTTGGTCTTATCTGGGCCTCCAGGCCATCGGGTAATTCAATAAACAAACCGGTAGGAATCAATTCCCGTTGCAGAGAAGATAAAACTACGGGTTCTTTTAAATCGGCCCTGATATCCATTCCTGATGAACCTTCGGTTGCATAAGCAGGCAATGCATTGCTTGATTTATTGACAATCTTGATTTCGAAATTTGGCATCGGTCAAAGATATGTGAAAACAAATGGCAAACATTAGCCGATGAATTTGAAAACTCGGAAAATCTACTTATTAAAATATCAGGTTTATTAACCCGGGAAGTTTAAAGTTTTTGCAATAAAATGGTAGCATAAGCCATCAGCCCTTCTTCTCTGCCAACAAAACCCATTGTTTCTGTAGTAGTAGCTTTTATAGAAATATCTTTTTCGGTGATGCCAACTATGGATGCAATGGTTTTCTGCATTTCGTTTACATATGGTTTTATTTTGGGCTCTTGCAGGCAAAGTGTACTATCGATATTTACCACCGAATAGCCTTCCTGCATTATCAGTTCCACCGTTTTTTTTAATAAAATTTTACTGTCAATATTTTTAAATTCTGCAGCAGTATCCGGAAAGTGAACGCCAATATCTCCCAAACATAAAGCACCCAGCATGGCATCGCAAATGGCATG
>JAYWCV010000257.1:0-29349 GCA_043780275.1 Chitinophagaceae bacterium | reverse complement strand
GGAGATGTGACGACTCTGCCAATTGATATTTCTTCAAAAGAAAGTCCGGCAGGAAGTAATCTGGTATAGGCCACCAGGTCATTGCCGATCCATCCCATCAGATGATGCGAATCAAAATCTTTTTCATCTGCATCCTGGTATGGGCAGTTTTGTTCAACAACAAAAACTTCATTGCGTAACTGGATTATTTTATATAATTCAACGACTGACAATTCTTCAAATTTTTTGAGTGCCCATTGAATGTCCATAGAACTTATTTTTTTAAATCGAGACGGATATTCAATTCCTCAAACTGTTTTTCTTCTATCGTTCCCGGCGCATCCAGCATCACATCTCTGCCACTATTGTTTTTAGGAAAGGCGATAAAATCACGAATACTTTCACTTCCTCCCAGGATGGCACAAAGCCTGTCAAAACCAAATGCTATACCACCATGAGGCGGGGCACCATATTCAAAAGCACCCAATAAAAATCCAAATTTATGCAATTGCTCTTCCGTACTCATTCCAAGTGCAGCAAACATTTTTTCCTGCAGATCTCTCTGGAAAATCCGGATGGAACCACCACCAATTTCATTACCATTTAGCACCATATCGTATGCATTGGCTTTGATGCCTGCATATGGATGATCGAGATATTTAGCGGCATTTTTTATTTCCGGATCATTGTTGATCATGATATCGATATGGTCTGGTTTTGGCGAAGTAAATGGATGATGACGTGCAACCCATCTGTTCTCTTCTTCGGCATATTCAAACAGCGGGAAGTCAAGCACCCACAATAACCGGAATTCATCTTTTTTTCGCAGGCCCAGTCGTTCAGCCATTTCGGTACGCAGATCACTGATTGCTTTACGGGTTCTTTCTTCGGCACCTGCCAAAATAAAAATAAGGTCACCCGTTTTTGCTTTACAGGATTCTGTTATGGATTTTAATTTTTCTTCCGAATAGAATTTATCGACACTGCTTTTAAAACTTCCATCGGTATTATATTTGATGAATACCAAACCATGCATGCCAATCTGTGGACGTTTAACCCATTCAATGATTTCATCGGTTTGTTTACGGCTGTATTCACTGCATCCTGGTACTGCAATGGCCAAAATTGTTTCGGAATTATCAAACAGCTTGAAACCTGCATCTTCTAATCCGGGTGAAATTATTTTATTTTTTACTTTAAAGTTGGTAAGCTTCATGTCATACCGGATATCCGGTTTATCATTACCGTAGTTCCACATAGCTTCATCCCAGGTCATTCGTTGTACGGAGTTTGTCTCGCCGGAGGCGAGATCAATTCCTTTTACATTTTTGAAAACAGATTTTACCAATCCTTCAAACATGTTCAGAATATCTTCCTGTTCAACAAAAGCCATTTCACAATCTATTTGTGTAAACTCCGGCTGACGATCGGCTCTCAAATCTTCATCACGGAAGCATTTCACAATCTGATAATAACGATCGTAACCGCTAACCATCAATAATTGTTTGAAGGTTTGCGGCGATTGTGGCAGTGCATAAAACTGTCCGGGATTCATCCGCGAAGGCACTACAAAATCCCTTGCACCTTCTGGTGTGGATTTAATTAAAAAGGGTGTTTCAATATCCATAAATCCGTTCTGGTGCAAATAGTTTCTGGTAGCACGGCTAACAGCATAACGTAATTCAATATTTTTTTTGACCGCATTTCTTCTGAGATCCAAATAGCGGTATTTCATCCGAAGGTCGTCACCACCGTCTGTTTCGTCCTGAATGGTAAATGGTGGTGTTGCCGATTTATTCAAAATTTTAAAAGAAGAAATAGTAATCTCTATTTCTCCGGTTGGCATGTTCAGGTTTTTGCTGCTTCGTTCAGAAACTGTTCCGCTTACCTGCAATACAAACTCACGTCCTAATGGATTCGCATCAAGTTGTACAGTCAAATCTTCTGTAAATAATAATTGCGTAATTCCATATCGATCTCTCAAGTCAACAAATGTGATGGCTCCAAATTTTCGTACCGTTTGCACCCAACCGGCAAGTGTAACCTGTTTGCCGGTATCTGAAATAGTTAATTCGCCACAAGTTTGTGTTCTATACATAGTTGAAAAAGCTGAATGTGATAATAATAATAGGCGGCAAAGATAAGAAAGAATGCCCCTTTGTTATATGCAAAAAAATTTAATGTAGAAGGTGTTTAAAGCTGGGCCGATTCACTTTCAGAACGGGATATTATATAGCCTAATAAAAAATATTTGTAAAAATGTACTGAAATTGAAATTTGATCGTTTATAAGTTAGAAGTCGAAATCCAAAAACCTTATTCTATGTTAACTATTGCCATCATTCTTACAATTCGGAAATTATTTATTATTTCCAGAAATCAACTTACACTCATTACATTGTCACCAAATGATGATCTTTTATTTCCGTTTGTCTCTGAAATGAATAGTAGTAAGCCAGGATAATCATACCAATAGCAAAAGGAATTATTGCCAGGTGTTTGCCTTCAATAGATCCGATAATTTGTACGGTATCAAAATGAAAAAACTCACTGATCATCCAATAGGAGTTTGCTGTAATCCAGAAAGCGACGGCCAGATTATGAGCCAGTTCTGATTTAATTTTTCTGGTTCGCCAGGAAATAAAAATGGCTATCATCAATGTAGGGAAAATCATTACTACCCCTAATAATTTCCAAATCATACACCAACTGATATCTTTTAAAAGCCAGAAAATAATATGCATGTTTTCCATCTTTCTATATTTCGATGGTATGCTGTACAACTCATCAACAGGATTATTCATGGTTTAAAAATTTATGAATAAAACTATGCAAATTGATGTAATGAATCAGTCTCTTGAAATTATTTTACTGAAACGATTAATATTTGCTTCTGGCATGATGGGTAAACCGCTTACCAGGTGATGAGCCATTTGTTTTGCAAAGAATGGTGCTAATGAACAACCTTTGGTACCCATGCCATTCAAAATACCTACCTTATTATTTGTTGGATGCAAGCCTGCAAAGGGTCTTCTTTCCAATGTAGCCGGTCGTATGGACGATTTATGATCGACTATTTTAAATGGAATTTTCAACCATTCATTCAACAGCTGTTCTGTTTTTTTTCTGAAAAGCGTTGATGGTTGATGATCGTCAAAGTCCCATAAATAATTCGACCCAACCCAGAAATATCCGGGAACGTTCATCGGTGCCAGTATCATTCCTTTTTTAAAAATATTCGTTGATGGCAAATCGCTGGCTTCAATGATCAGTGCTTCACCCTTCACTTTAGAAAAAGGAAGATTTTTGAAAAACGGATTTTGAATACTGTTGATCCCATCGCAAAAAATAATTTTCTGCGCGGTAATATTTTTATAAGTAACTGTTTCCTTGTCAAATTTTAATTCCTGATCAAAGGTTTCTTCCAATAACGAATCTGAATCAATCAGTTTCTGTCTCCATCGGGGAATAATGGAATCTAAATGAATCAGATAGCAAGGATCAATCTCTGCATATCCAAAATCCGAATTAAAAATTGAATTGTACTTTTTTATTGCTGAATTATTTTTGAGGTAATCAGCGTTTTCTTTTATCCGTTCTTCAAATGCATTTTTTATCTGTAGTGTTGGAAAAAATTCGATGATGTTTTTTTGGGAGATGGCGGTTGTATTCAGTTCTTTTCCAAGCTGATCATAGGTTTCACAAACAAAGGGAAGTAATTCATCAATCATCCATGTTTTTACAATTCGTCTGCCGGTTACCGGATTAATAATACCCGCTGCAACCCTTGATGCGGATGCCTGATCGTTGTTGTCTATTACAACAAAGGATTTGTTCATTTTTTGTAAATACCAGGCAAGGAAAGTTCCGGAAATTCCTTGCCCGATAATGATATAGTCAACCTGCATCATGCAAAAATAAGTAAGACCAATGTTTAAGGAATGTATTTGAAGGGAAAGTAATTCTTTACTCGCAATAAAAAACCCCCGGAATTCCGGGGGCTATGATAAATTTATTTTTTTGAATATTCCTGCATGACGGCCAGCATTGTTTTTCCAATATCTGCCGGACTGCTTACTACATGGATTCCACACTCTGCCATGATTTTCATTTTGGCTTCGGCTGTATCTTCAACACCTCCAACAATCGCACCTGCATGTCCCATACGACGTCCGGGAGGGGCAGTTTGACCGGCAATGAACCCAACTACCGGTTTTTTATTGCCGTTATCTCTGATCCAATTAGCTGCCTCTGCTTCCATACCGCCACCAATTTCACCAATCATTACAATTGCATCCGTTTCATCATCATTCATGAATAATTCGATGGCTTCTTTAGTAGTAGTACCAATAATCGGATCTCCACCAATTCCAACTGCTGTAGAAATTCCAAGACCGGCTTTTGCCACCTGGTCCGCTGCTTCATAAGTAAGGGTACCTGATTTAGAAACAATTCCTATTCTTCCTTTTTTAAATACAAAACCCGGCATAATCCCCACTTTACATTCATCTGCTGTAATTACACCCGGACAGTTGGGGCCAATAAGTCTTGTACCTGTTTCCAGTAAATAATTTTTTACTTTAATCATGTCTTGTGTTGGAATTCCTTCGGTAATGCAAACAACCAGTTTAACACCCGCATCAGCCGATTCTAAAATTGCATCTGCTGCAAATGCAGGAGGAACAAAAATAATAGCAACATCTGCATTTGTATTTTTTACACATTCAGAAACAGTATTAAATACCGGACGGTCTAAATGAGTGGTTCCGCCTTTTCCCGGTGTAACACCTCCCACTACATTGGTTCCGTATTCAATCATCTGTGCAGCATGAAATGAACCTTCTGTTCCGGTGAAACCCTGCACTAAAATTTTTGAATTTTTATCTATAAGAATACTCATACCAGTATGATATTTTGATTAATAATTTGGCGCAAAAGTAAGGTAAATACAGGAATCTGTCGGGAAGTTTCTATTTCTATTGTATGTTCTACTTTTTTTCATTGGACATTTTAGCTGCTTCTTCGATCATCCTCATTTCTTTGGCATCCTGTAAAAACTCGGATGCAAATATGAAGTCATTCAGCAGTTGGTTTTTACTGAAAATGATCTCTTTTTTATTTCCTTCCCATTCTTTATTACCCTGGTACAGGTACAAAATTTGGTTTCCAATTTCCATAACACTGTTCATGTCATGCGTATTGATAACCGTTGTAATATTATATTCCAGGGTTATTTCCTGGATAAGTTTATCAATTAAAATGGAAGTTTGTGGGTCAAGTCCGGAATTAGGTTCATCACAAAAAAGATATTTTGGATTTAAAACAACAGCTCTTGCTATGCCCACTCTTTTTTTCATGCCACCACTAATCTCCGCCGGATATTTTTTATTACTGCCAGTCAAATTCACTCTATCCAATACCTCATTCACTCTTGCTCTTTTCTTTTGGTAGGTCCATTTGGTAAACATATTCAACGGAAACATGACATTATCTTCAACGGTTAAACTGTCAAATAGGGCAGAACCCTGAAAAAGCATGCCAATTTCAGTTCTTATTTCCTTACGTTCTTCCTGGCTCATGTGTGTGAAACTTTTTCCTTCGAAAAATATTTCACCGGCATTCGGTTCTAGTAATCCAACCATACACTTCATGAAAACTGTTTTTCCACTTCCACTGGTTCCGATAATCAGATTACATTGTCCGGCTTTCATAACCGAGCTAACATCATTGATGACCACTTTATCTCCGAAACGTTTCACTAAGTTTTTTACTTCAATCATGCTGTTCGTTTATAGAAGAATGGCTGCTAATAAATAGTCGGCAAATAAAACGGCAATACAACTTATTACCACGGCCCTTGTACTTGATTTACCAATTTCCAATGCTCCACCTTTTACATAGTAACCAAAAAATGCAGGTATACTGGTGATTATAAAAGCAAACGTATACGCTTTTGCCAAAGCAAAAAATACATTGTAAGGAAGAAAGTCTAACATTAAACCTTTATGAAATATTTCAGGTGAAACAATATTAGACAATACAGCCGCCATTTTTCCACCCCAGATTCCTAGTACTGCTGCAATAACCACCAGCATGGGTATGACTACTAAACCGGCAATAATTTTAGGAAGAATCAGGTAGGCTTTTGTATTGATACCCATTATTTCCAATGCATCAATCTGTTCCGAGATGCGCATGTTTCCCAATTCACTGGCAATTTTACTTCCAACTACACCAGCCAAAACAATACATACAAGGGTAGGTGCAAATTCAAGAATTACAGTATCTCTTACAATTTGAGCAATACTGGTTTTAGGAATCAATGGACTCACTAACTGATAGGCCGTTTGAACAGCGGATACTGCTCCCATAAAAATAGAGATGATCATGACAATGCCCAATGATCCAATACCGATTTCAGAACATTGACGCATGAATTCTTTCCAATACATCTTATAGTTCTCCGGTTTGGAAAACATATTTTTAAGCATTAAAAGATATCTGCCAAACTCTCTGATTGCATTCATGATGTTGTCAATGTTTTTAAATCAGACCTGATTAATATCCTGTACTTATTTTTTTGATCGTTTCCACCAACGTGATTTTTTTACAATCTCCGCAGTTGGATTCTTACATTTTATCTGTGCATCTACTACTGCAATCAGCGACATATTCACAATGCTTCTGATTGAGCTGCCCAACTGTAAAACGTGAACCGGTTTATTTAATCCTAAAAGAATGGGTCCGATTGCATCACCGGTTTCCAGTTCTTTCAGCAGGTTATAAGCAATGTTTCCGGATGCCAGATTTGGAAATATCAAGGTATTCACTTCTTTATCAACCAGTTCACTGAACGGGTAATTTTCTTTCAGTAACTCATTATTAAAAGCAAGACTGGCCTGCATTTCACCGTCAACAATCAAGGAAGGCATTCTTTCTTTTATGATATCCCTTGCTTTGGAAACGAGTTTTGCTTCATCTGATTTACTGCTGCCAAAATTTGAATAACTTAACATAGCCACCCGTGGTATGATATTAAAGCTTTTTACTTCTGCGGCAACCATCAAGGTTATATCAGCAAGTTCTTCCGCAGTTGGGTTAAAATTTATTGTTGTATCGGCGAGGAATAATGGACCTTTTTTGGTCAGCATCATATACATGCCGGCAATTTTTTTAACGCCTTCTTCCGTTCCAATGGTTTGTAATGCCGGGCTAATAGTTTCGGCATAATTTTTTGAAAGACCGGAAATCATGGCATCAGCATCCCCGGTTTCTACCATCATACATCCGAAATAGTTTCTGTCCCGTATTACTTTTTTCGACTCGTATAAATTGAAACCTTTTCGTTGTCTTTTTTCAAAAAATAACTGGCTGTATCGGTTTCTGGATTCTTCCATCTCATCACTGCGTGGATCTATAATCGGTAAACCTTCTAGGTCAACTCCATTTAATTCAGCTATTTTCTTTATTTTATTTTCATCACCTAAAAGAATCGGGTAAGCAATACCATCATCATAAATAATCTGGGCGGCTTTTAGAATTTTAGCATTGTCCGCATCTGCAAATACAATACGTTTTGGATCTCTTCTTGCTTTATTTCCTAAGATTCGAATAACCTGGTTATCCAGTCCCAGTCGTTTATTTAATTCGTTTACATATCTATCCCAGTTTTCTATCGGAAATTTTGCAACGCCACTTTCCATGGCGGCTTTTGCAACAGCCGGTGCTACGGTTGCCAGCAAACGGGGATCCAAGGGTTTAGGAATAATATAGTTTGGACCGAAAGAAATATGCTTTTCACCATAAGCCATATTCACAATATCGGGTACTGTGGATTTTGCCAAATCTGCTAAAGCCATAACAGCAGCCATTTTCATGTCTTCATTTATATGTGTCGATCGTACATCCAATGCACCACGGAATATATACGGGAATCCCAATACATTATTTACCTGGTTAGGATAATCGCTTCGGCCGGTAGCCATGATTACATCTTTTCTGGCAGATGTTGCATCTTCCCAACTGATTTCCGGATCTGGATTTGCCATGGCAAATACAATCGGATTTTTGGCCATACTTTTTACCATGTCAATGTCAACTACATTTCCGGCACTTAAACCAATGAAGACATCTGCATCTTTCATGGCTTGTGCAAGTGTAAAATCTTTTTTGCCATTCGCAAATTTCTGTTTGAACTCTTCCATATCGGTTCTGCCTTTATACAAAACACCTTTTCGATCGAATACTAAAAAATTTTCGGGTTTGGCACCTAATGCAACATATAATTGAATACATGCCATGGCTGCAGCTCCGGCACCATTGACAACGTATTTTACCTTGTTTATTTTTTTCTTTTGAATAATCAAAGCATTCAATAATGCTGCTGCACTGATGATGGCTGTTCCGTGCTGATCATCATGCATCACCGGAATATTCATTTCTTCCTTTAGTTTCTTTTCGATATAAAAACATTCCGGTGCTTTGATGTCTTCGAGATTAATACCGCCGAAAGTTGGTTCCAATGATTTTACAATCTGAACAAATTTCTCCGGATCTTTTTCATTGATCTCAATATCAAATACATCGATGTCGGCAAATATTTTAAAGAGTACACCTTTACCTTCCATAACGGGTTTACTAGCTTCCGGTCCGATATCTCCTAATCCCAGAACAGCGGTTCCATTTGTAATAACAGCTACAAGGTTTCCTTTGGCGGTGTATTTATAAACATTTTCAATATCGGCGGCAATTTCCAGGCAAGGTTCAGCTACGCCAGGAGAATAGGCAAGGGAGAGGTCTCTTTGCGTTTTGGTTTCTTTTGTAGGTACAACTTCTATTTTCCCAGGTCTTCCTTTTGAATGATATTCGAGTGCCTGTTGTTTACGAAAGTTACTTTTCATAATAGTTAGATGTGGTATGCAATTTACTAAATAAAAATCCGATGGCGAATGTAGGTCGCTTTAAGTAAAAAATCATCGCTTTCAGGTAAAAACAAATATCTGAAAACACATGTATTTAAAAACGTATTTATCTTAATAGTTGTTATTTATTCATCATGGCATTTACGCCAACAAATGCCATGAAACCCATGCCTGTTTCAATCGCATCTTCATCGATATTGAAAGTAGGCGTATGAACACCCGACATGATTCCTTTTTCTTTATTCATAACACCAACACGGTAAAAACATGCAGGTATTATTTGTGCATAGTAACCAAAATCTTCTGCACCCATTCTCATTTCTGTTTCTTCTACATGCTCGGTTCCTAAAAATTGAGATCCAAGTTCGGTGGCAACAGTATGCAAACTTTCATTATTATAAACAGTCGGGTATCCCAAATCGATATGAATATCAATATCAGCTCCCATAGACCTTACCAACTCTTGAGATTGTTTGGTTATCAATCCGTGAGCTTTCAATCGCCATTCTTCATCCATAGCACGGAAAGTGCCCATCAGTTTTACTTCATTTGGAATGACATTGGTTGTATGTCCACCCTGAAAGGAGGTAATTGAAAGAACGGAGGGAGAAAAAGGATTACAGTTTCTGCTGATTAATTGTTGTAAACTGACGATCAATTGTGAAGCAACCAAGATGGTATCTACGGTCTCATGTGGCGATGCGGCATGTCCTCCCTTTCCTTTGATTGTCATATATATTTCATCGGCACTGGCCATTATTTTACCTGCTCTGAAACTAATTTTACCAACCGGAAGCTGCGGATGAACGTGCATAGCGAATATGGCTTCAGGTTTTGGATTTTCCAATACGCCATCCCGTATCATATAACTAGCTCCACCCGGATTTTTTTCTTCACCCGGTTGAAATATCAGTTTAACAGTTCCTTCCCATTCATTCTTTAGTTCATTCAAAATCTTTGAAGCACCTAAGAGGCAGGTTGTATGTACATCATGTCCACAGGCATGCATGACGCCTTCCGTTTTGGATTTATAGGGTACATTATTTTCTTCTTTAATGGGAAGTGCATCCATATCTGCCCGTATAGCAATAATTCGTTTATCGGGATTCTTGCCTTTTATCAAACCAACAACGCCGGTAGTGGCCATCACTTCAAAGGGTATTCCAAATTCAGCCAGTTTTTTTTGAACGAATTTAGACGTTTCAAATTCAACATAACTCAACTCGGGGTTTGCATGCAAATGATGACGAACTTCTTTGAATTCGGGTGCATACTTTTCAGCTAATTCTTTAATTTTTTCTTTCAGCATAAATTTTTTCAGTAGTCATTAAAAATCAAAAATCCAAGTGTTCATGTACAAATGGATTTTTGATTATATAAAATAATATTTTAAAATCTTTCATCCCATCCGGATTCTTTGAACTTTTCCGGATTTACTTCAATCACATCCTGCATGATGAAAACACCGGAAGGAAAGTAGTGATTTAATCTGTTCCGATAATTTTCTGCTTCATCCTTAGTTTTGAAGTTACCTACTTTTAATTTAAAATATGGAGATTGATATTGCAGATAAGCTTTTAATTCGGGGAAGTAAGTATATACCGTTGTTTTCGCATGTATGGCTTCATCTCTTTTTATGGTATTAAGTACAAGTAAACGGAATCCTTTTGAACGACTTCTGGCTTCCCTGCTGGTTTCTTCATTAATCTGAGCCTGTTTTTTTATCAATAAATCAATACGGGGATCTTTATGGATCGTAATAAGATTTGTATCCATCTTCATTTTATTTGATGAAGAAGAATTTTGTGCACTGATGGAAAATGCACAAATGGAAAAAATAAAAATGAATAAATAACGCATAGATTGTACTCTTCAAAAATCTTACCAGATTTAATAACCGGATTTTGCGCCACCAATATCTTCAATGGGGTGCCAGGTTGTTTTTATTTCCTGGCAGTCCATGATAAAATAGGGTGACTGACTTTCTTCCGACAACCAATTTTTGTTTGGATAGGAAATGACTCTTTTCACATTCAATATGGATTTTTCCTTTATTTCTTTTAAAACGTTTTTATCGTTCTCGCAATAGATGACGGCATTAACATCCATGTGGGTTGCAAATTGCGCAGCCAGTTCGGATGGTTTTCCGGTTAATATATTTACCACTCCTGCGGATACATCGGATGAGTTTAATACTTCTGCAAAAGTGATAGAGCAAAGTGGTTTTGTTTCAGATCCAAGTATGATAATAGAATTTCCACCCGCAATGACTGCTGCAATAACAGATACTAAACCAATCAATGAATTTTCCTGTGGAGCTATTGCAGCAACTACACCAGTAGGTTCCGGCACTGAAAAATTAAAATGTGACGAAGCCACCGGGTTTACGGAACTGAAAATTTGCTGAAATTTATCGCACCATCCCGCATAATGAATCAAGCGGTCAATGGATGTATTTACTTCTGCTTCAGCTTGCGCTGCACTGCTATCCTGTTTCATCAGTTCATCAATGAACTGTGCTCTTCTGCCTTCCAGCATTTCGGCTATTCGGTAAAGTATCTGGCTGCGGTTGAAAGCTGATTTTGCAGACCATGATTTGTATGCTCCACGTGCAGAAACTACCGCATCTCTGAAATCTTTCCTGGAACAAAGACAAATGTTTGCCAATTGTTCGCCGGCCTTATTTGCTGCTATATAATATCGACCCGATTCGCTTCTTGGAAACTGACCGCCTATATAAATCTTATACGTTTTTAAAACTTCAACTCTTTTTGCTGCAGCTTTTTTTATAGGTGCAGATGCAATGGAAAGTGAAGATTTTTTTATTGGTCCTTTAGGCATGATAAGTTTTTTAAAATTAAAATTTCAAGTACGACATTAATCCATGTAATCCACCTTCTCTTCCATAGCCACTTTCTTTATAACCTCCGAATGGTGAACCTGGATCAAATTTATTAAAGGTATTCGCCCAAATAACTCCGGCTCTCATTTTGGTTGTCAGGTTAAATATCTTAGAACCCTTGTCTGTCCATACTCCGGCAGATAATCCATACGGCGTATTATTTGCTTTTTCAATGACTTCATCATCGGTCCGGAATGTTTGAATAGTTAGTACCGGTCCAAATATTTCTTCCTGTACAATGCGGTGTGATTGAGAAACATTGGTGAAAATTGTCGGACGGCAGTAAAATCCTTTGCCTGGTATTTTACATGAACTCTGATACATTTCTGCACCTTCTTTTTTACCAATGCCGATATACTTATTGATAATATTCAACTGGCTTTTTGAATTGATGGCTCCAATGTCTGTATTCTTATCCATTGGATCTCCAACAATCAATGATTCCAGTCTGTCTTTTAATTTCCGTAAAACGATTTCGTAAACAGATTCCTGAACAAATAACCGGGAACCTGCACAACAAACATGACCCTGGTTAAAAAATATTCCATTTACAATTCCTTCAACGGCCTGATCAAGAGGGGCATCATCAAAAATAATATTGGCTGCTTTACCACCTAATTCAAGTGTTAGTTTCTTATTGGTTCCGGCAACAGCTTTCTGAATTATTTTTCCAACATCTGTTGAACCGGTAAATGCAATTTTGTCAATATCGGGATGATTAACAATCATGGCTCCGGTATCGCCAAAACCGGTAACAATATTTACAACACCATCCGGTAATCCGGACTCCTGAATGATTTCAGCCAATTTCAATGCAGTTAACGGCGTCGTTTCTGCAGGTTTTAAAACAACCGTATTACCCGTTGCCAAGGCCGGTGCAATTTTCCATGCAGCCATTAACAACGGGAAGTTCCAGGGTATAATTTGACCGGCAACGCCGAGTGAACTTGGCTTGCGGTTAGGAAAAGCATAATCCAATTTATCGGCCCAGCCGGCATAATAAAAAAAGTGGTTGGCTGCCAATGGTACATCCACGTCTCTTGATTCACGGATTGGCTTTCCGCCATCCATTGATTCAATAACTGCAAACTCCCTGGCTCTTTCCTGAATTAACCTGGCGATGCGGAAAATATATTTAGCTCTTTCTTTGGATGGCATATCCTTCCAAATATTTTCATAGGCATAACGGGCAGCTTTAACTGCTTTGTCAATATCTGCCTGACCTGCTTGTGCAACGTCAGCAATCTTTTCTTCAGTAGCAGGATTATATGTGCCGAAATATTTTCCAGTTGAAGGCTTTACAAATTTTCCGTTAATAAACAGGTCGTATTTCTTCTTAAGATTTGCCTGGCTCTTACTTTCCGGTGCCGGTGCATAATCCCAACCAGTGTTTAATTTTAACTTCGGAATTGATTTTGTATTCGATTTTGTTTTTGTTGCCATTATAATTTTTTAATCAATAGAGAAATAATCACTTGACTGGTATGCGCCGGATTCGGCTTTGACCAATTGCATTAAGATGTCATTTGCCAGACTGCTGGCACCAAAACGAAACCAATGATTGTTCATCCAGTCCTTACCCAGTGTTTCATTCAGCATCACCAGATAATGCAAGGCTAATTTTGATTTGGAAATTCCACCGGCCGGTTTCATACCAATCATTTTTCCGGTAGTATAATAAAAATCACGAATCGCTTCGAGCATCACCAGTGTAACCGGCATAGTTGCAGCTGGCTGAATTTTTCCTGTAGAGGTCTTAATAAAATCGGCACCGGCATACATGGCAATGTCTGAGGCACGGCGAACTTTATCCAGTGTACATAATTCGCCGGTTTCCAAAATCACTTTCAAACGGGCCGGGCCACATGCTTCTTTAATAGCTGCAATTTCATCAAACACAAAATTGTATTCGCCGGAAAGAAAACGACCTCTTGAAATCACCATGTCCACTTCGTCTGCACCATTTGCCACAGCAAATTTTGTATCCTTGATTTTTACATCTTTTGGTGCTTGTCCGCTTGGAAATCCGGTTGCCACAGAGGCCACTTTAATACCCGATCCTTCCAATGCTTTTTTTGCTGTCTTTACAAAGGTTGGATATACACAAATGGCAGCAACTGTTGGTAAGCCGGGCATCGCATCGTGCAAATGCATGGCTTTATAACAAAGCTGTTTTACTTTTCCTTCGGTATCTTTTCCTTCCAGGGTTGTAAGGTCTATCATATTCAGAGCAAGTTTCAGCCCGGAAAGTTTCATTTCATTCTTGATGCTTCTTTTGGTAAAACGAGATGCTCTTTCTTCTATGCCAACCTGGTCAATTCGAGGCGCTAAACGGAAGTCTGGGATGGGAGAAAATTCTTTTGAAACAATCATATTTCTGTTTTAAGCAAAGGCAAATGTAATGAAATAATTGCGATGAATTGAAGCATATCAGTGCATTAGCGATTATTTATAATATATAAGAAAGACCGTTTATCCAATTTATTTACTTCTTTCAAATTTTTTAGTTAACATCGTTTTTTAATGACATTAATAAACTTCTGCAAATGAGAAAAAATTTCATCAAGCATCTGATGTCTTTTATTGTATTACTTATTGTTTCGGTAACGACAGTTTTCGCCCAGGTTACTTTTCCTGATAATGGAGTAGATGACCCGCGGCATGGATTCTATGCTTTCACGAATGCCACTATTGTAAAAGACGGTATCACTATTTTAACCAATGCTACGTTGGTTATTAAAGACAGAAAAATAATTTCTGTTGGAACAAATATTAAAACCCCGGTTGGTGCAGTTGAAATTGATTGCAAGGATAAATTTATTTATCCTTCTTTTATTGATATTTATGCAGACTACGGGATTGCATCTGCAACGCCAACTGCCGGAGCTGCCGGCGGCGCATTAAATCCTGCTGCATTTTTTCAGCAACAAGCCCAACTTACATCTAATGCTAAAGGTCCGCAGGGTTGGAATCAGGCGATAAAAGCTGATGCAGATGCATACAAAATATTTACAATAGATGAAACAAAAGCAAAACCGCTTCGTGATGCAGGTTTCGGCACTGTACTTTCTCATGTAAAAGATGGTATTGCCCGCGGCACCGGCGCTGTTGTTTCTCTTGCCACTGAAAAAGAAAATTTATCAATCATAAAAGAAAAAGCATCTGCTCATTATTCTTTTAATAAAGGAACATCCACACAAAACTACCCCAGTTCTATGATGGGTAGTATCGCTTTGCTGCGGCAAACTTATCTTGATGCGCAGTGGTATAAAAACAAACCGGCAGAAGAAGGTTTTAATTTAAGCCTGCAATCATGGATCGATAATCAGAATATACCCCAGATTTTTGATGCAGGAGATAAATGGAATAATTTAAGAGCAGACAGGATTGGTGATGAATTTGGCGTACAGTATATTTTAAAAGCAGGTGGCAACGAATACCAGCGGATAAAAGAAATGAAAACCACCAACGCTTCATTTATTGTTTCCATGAACTTTCCGCAGGCACAGGATGTGGAAGACCCCAATGAAGCAAGATTTGTTTCTGTAACGGATATGAAGCATTGGGAAATGGCGCCATCAAATCCTGCTGCATTTGAAAAAGCAGGAATAAATTTTTGTTTGACAACTGCTGATTTAAGAACTGTATCATTATTCTGGAGCAGTCTTCGCAAAGCAATGGAATATGGACTGAGTGAAAACAAAGCAATTGAAGCTTTAACCAAAACACCGGCAACGCTGCTGGGTGTATACGATAAGGTAGGAAGTATTGAAGAAGGCAAACTGGCAAATTTTTTAATTACTACCGGCCCCATCTTCAATGAAAAAACAGTTATCATTCAAAACTGGGTGCAGGGAAAAAAATATGCAGTAAAAGAAGATGCCTGGAAAAATATCGCCGGCACTTATAAACTTTCTGTACATACACCGTCGGGAAATGAATCTTATACACTTGATGTAAAAAGCGGAAGTTCTTTGGTGATGTGGGGAAAAGATACATTGAATACTAAATTTACTCATGATGGAAAAATTGTAAAACTTAGTTATGCACCCATGGTTCGCAGGCAAAGACCAGGTGGCGGACAGCAAGCTGCTGCCCAACCTGCTGGTGGCGGACAGGTTGGTGGATTTGGCAGAGGAGGAGTTGGCGGAGCAGCGCAAATTGATGCACTTCCTGCAAGCGCAACAAGATTAACAGGTATTAATAATGGAACTGAATGGAATGGTACAGGTACTGATTCACTTGGTAACTCTTATACATGGACTGCTGTTTTTGAAAAAGCTGCAGAAATAAAACCAGACAGTATTAAGAAGAAAGAAATTCCTGTCATTGGAAAAGTTGTTTATCCATTTGAGCCATTTGGTTGGGATGAAAGTATGCAGCCCAAACAGGAAGCCCTTCTTATAAAAAATGCAACTGTATGGACCAATGAAAAAGAAGGCGTACTTCAGAATGCGGATGTATTAATTAAGAATGGAAAAATTGCAGCTGTTGGAAAAAATTTAAATGATGCCACCGCAAGGGTTATAGATGGTACCGGCAAACATGTTTCTCCCGGAATTATTGATGAACATTCACATATTGCTGCCGCATCAATTAATGAAGGTGGGCAAAGTGTAACATCCGAAGTTAGAATATCAGACAACCTGAATCCTGATGATGTAAATATTTACCGTCAACTAAGTGGTGGAGTAACTACTTCACATATTTTACATGGCAGTGCAAATGTAATCGGCGGACAAACACAACTAATAAAACTGCGCTGGGGTGCCAATGATGATGATTTGAAATTCAAGAATTGGCTGCCACAAATAAAATTTGCTTTGGGCGAAAATGTTAAACGTTCTGGTTCTACTCAGGGTAATACAAGATACCCGGATACAAGAATGGGAGTAGAGCAGGTGTTGATGGATGCATTTACCCGTGCAAAAGATTATCAGAAAGTATGGAAAGAATTCAATGACGTAAAAGAAAAATTAGTTAAAGAGAAAAAACCAACAACCGGTCTTATTGCTCCACGCCGTGACCTGGAATTGGATGCTTTGTCAGATATTCTCAATGAAAAAATGTTTATCACCTGCCATTCTTATGTACAGAGTGAGATAAACTCAGCGATGGAAGTTGCAAACAAGATGGGATATAAAATAAATACATTTACCCATATACTTGAAGGATATAAAGTAGCTGATAAAATGCTAAAGCACGGCGTCAATGTTTCTACCTTCTCTGACTGGTGGGCTTATAAAATGGAAGTGGAAGATGCGATACCGTATAATGCGGCCATTATGCACAAGGTTGGATTGACAGTTGCTATCAATTCTGATGATGCAGAAATGGCGAGACGCTTAAACCATGAAGCAGCTAAATCAATAAAATACGGCGGCCTTACTGAAGAAGAAGCATTGAAAATGGTAACGCTTAATCCTGCAAAAATGCTGCGGGTAGTTGACCGTGTAGGAAGTTTGAAAGTGGGTAAAGATGCGGATATAGTTGTGTGGAGTGATAACCCATTAAGTATTTATTCAAAATCACTTTATACAATTGTGGATGGCACTATTTATTTTGACAGGGAAAAAGATGTGGAGCTGCAAAAAATGGTGGATGTGGAAAGAACCAGGTTGATTAAAAAAATGAATGGAGAAAAAAGAAACGGAGGAGCGGTGATTCCAGCTACGCCAAGTTACAGAGTCATGCATACATGCAGCGACCATGGGCATAGCCACGGGTTGCTTGTAATTGATGCAGAAGAAAATGATAACAATTAAAAATTAAAACAATGAGAAAAATAATTTTTTCAATAGCATTGGTAAATTTTTTCCTGGCAGCAAACTCCCAGGAAACCGTTTTACCAACTGCACCTGCAAAAGGAGTTACCGTAATTACAAATGCAACTGTGCATAACGGCAATGGTAAAACAACAGAGAATACAACCATTGTTATCACAGATGGAAAAATAACTGCGGTCGGAACCAATGTTGCCATTCCTCCAAACGCAACAACTGTTGATGGAAAGGGTAAACATGTTTATCCCGGATTAATTCTTCCTGTAAGCAGTCTTGGGCTTGTAGAAATTTCTTCCATACGTGCAACCAGCGATGTACAGGAAATTGGAGATATGAATCCGAATGTACGTTCTATTGTTGCTTACAATACAGATTCAAAAGTTATCAATACACTTCGCTCCAATGGAATACTGATGGCGAATATAGTACCACAGGGAAGTTTTCTTGCCGGTAGTTCATCCATTGTACAATTGGATGCATGGAACTGGGAAGATGCGGCTGTAAAAACAGATGGAGGCATGCATTTTTATATGCCATCACTAATGGCCCGCGGTGGCGGTGGTCGTGGCGGTGGCGGTGGACGTTCTGGTCCGCAACAAGGCAATCAAACTGACCCGGTAAAAGAAGGGCTTGATAAAATAGAAGGACTGAAAACATTTTTTAAAGAAGCAAAAGCTTACCTGGCAGAACCAACGCATAAAGAATCAAACTTAAAGTTTGAATCTGTAAAAAATTTGTTTGACAGAAAACAAAAATTTTATGTGCATGCAAATATTGTAAAGCAAATGCTGGTGGCTTTGGATTTTGTAAAAGAATTTAATTTCGATATGGTGATAGTTGGCGGCAGTGATAGTTGGCAGATTGCTGATTTACTAAAGCAAAATAATGTAGCCGTTGTATTACAACAGCAGCATAGTTTACCAACTTTGGATGATGATGATGTGGACCAGCCATATAAAAGTGCAGCCGCACTTCAAAAAGCCGGCGTAGTGTTTTCTATTTCTGATGATGACCCGCAAACCCGTGGCCGCAACCTCGCTTTTAATGCAGGTACTGCTGCAGCTTATGGCCTAACAAAAGAACAGGCATTGGAGGCAATCACCTTAAGCGCTGCAAAAATTATGGGAGTTGCCGATAAAGCCGGCAGCATTGAAGTAGGAAAAGATGCAAATATTATTATCAGCGAAGGTGATATTTTGGATATGAGTACAAGTAATGTAACGGATGCATTTATACAAGGAAGAAAAATTGATCTTACTGATAAACATAAATTACTGAACGACCGCTTCAATCAAAAATATGATTTGAAAAAGACTCAGACAAAGCCATTCTGATTATTTGGTTTAAGAGTCTCTTTTATAAAAAACTGTTCCGGTCTTGCAGCGACAGTTTTTTTATTGATAAAACGAAATAAAGCTCTTTTTGGGTGTCATTTTTAATGATATTGATGATTGGTATTGGATTCAATATCATCTAAGGCTAACCCGCCGTGTGGACATGTATTTGGTTTGGGGTTTTTACATTTTTCAATTAATTCATGCAAAAAAAGCATTCACGAAAGTGGATGCTTTTTTTGCATGAATTTTCTCAGTCTTCTTTACCGTGACAGTTTTTATATTTCTTACCACTACCGCAAGGGCATGGTTCATTTCGTCCAATTTTTGGAGCTACGGTTACCGGTTCGTGACTCACTGCTGTTGAAGGATTGTGATTATCGTTTCCATCAACTCCTGAATGATCATAGTCATCTTTGTTTGCCTGCAATTTGCTCATATCGGTTTTTTGCTGACGGCCTTCTTTCAATGGCGCATTGTCTTGTTCTATATGAATTCCGGCATGACAAAGGAACGAAGCGATATCCCTGTTTACACTGCTATCCATTTGTTTAAACAGATTGAATGCTTCTAATTTATAAATGACCAATGGATCTTTTTGTTCAAGGTATGCTGTCTGCACACTTTGTTTTAAATCATCCATTGAACGAAGATGTTCTTTCCAGGTATCATCAATCACCGAAAGTGTAACCGTACGTTCCAGGGCATTGCAAAGTTCTCCGCCATTTGTACTCAGTGTTTTTTGCATATTGGCCAGAATATTAAATCCTTTGCGGCCATCTGTAAATGGAACCACTACATTTTCAATATGGTTTCCCTGTGTTAGTTTTATGTTTTTGAAAACGGGGACAGATTGTGTTTTCAAATTTTCTTTTTTCAGTTCATAGTTATCGGTTACCTGCTTGTAAAGATTATTGGCCAGTGTATTGAAATCGGTTTTGAAAAATTCTTCTTTTTCAATATTTACATCCATGCCGAAGTTTACAATACAGGCCATTTTAAATCCGTCAAAATCTTCCTGCTCACGGAAACTGGTTATTAAACCATCAGCAACAACCGAGAAAGCATTATCGATATCCAAAGCCAATCGTTCGCCAAACAAGGCGTGTTGGCGTTTTTCATAAACAGCGGTACGTTGTTTATTCATTACGTCATCATATTCCAGTAATCTTTTACGGATGCCGAAATTATTTTCTTCCACTTTCTTCTGGGCTCTTTCTATACTTTTAGAAATCATTCCGTGTTGAATCATTTCTCCTTCCTTGTAACCAAATTTATCCATGAAAGAAGCAATACGTTCACTACCGAACATGCGCATCAGGTCATCTTCCAATGAAACATAGAACAATGATGAACCCGGATCTCCCTGGCGACCGGCACGACCTCTTAACTGCCTGTCTACCCGGCGGGATTCATGTCTTTCGGTACCAATGATGGCCAATCCTCCTGCATCTTTAACGCCAGGGCCTAACTTAATATCGGTACCACGACCTGCCATGTTTGTAGCAATGGTAATATTGCCTGCTAAGCCAGCTTCGGCAACAATCTGAGCCTCCCTCGCATGTTGTTTTGCATTCAATACATTATGCGGAATTTTTTTAACACTCAGCATTTTGCCAAGCAATTCACTAACCTCCACCGTGGTAGTACCAACCAATACCGGCCGGCCGGCAGCTCGCAATATTTCAATTTCATCGATGATGGCTTTATATTTTTCCCGCTTGGTTTTATACACCAGGTCTTCCACATCTTTTCGAATAATGGATACATTGGTGGGAATAGTAACTACATCGAGTTTATAAATACTCCATAATTCTGCGGCTTCTGTTTCAGCAGTTCCGGTCATACCGGCCAGCTTATGATACATCCGGAAATAGTTCTGTAAAGTAATGGTGGCATAGGTTTGCGTGGCAGCTTCAATCTTTACGTTTTCTTTTGCTTCAATGGCCTGGTGCAAACCATCACTGTATCGGCGGCCATCCAGAATACGACCTGTTTGCTCGTCTACAATTTTCACCTGTGAATCCATGACTACATACTCCACTTCTTTTTCAAATAAAGTATATGCTTTCAGTAATTGTTGAGCTGAATGGATCCTGTCGGCCTTCAGGCTGTATTCGTTCAGCAGGTTTTCTTTTTGCTGCAGTTTTTCATCAGCAGAAATTTCTAAGTTTTCAATTTCAGTTAATTTAATAGCGATATCGGGTAAAACGAAAAACTCCGGATCTTCCTCACCTTTAGTAACTGTTTGGGTTCCCAGATCGGTAAAATCTACCGAGTTGTTTTTTTCATCGATATGAAAAAGCAGCTCCTCGTCGATAATATGCATGTTTCTGTTCTGGTCCGCGATATAATAATTTTCGGCTTTTTGCAATTTTACTTTGATGCCGGGTTCACTCAGAAACTTAATCAAGGGAGTATATTTGGGCAAACCCCTAAAAGCACGGTATAAGTACAAACCACCTTCTGTTGGATCATCTTTCCCTTCGGCAAAAAGTTTTTTAGCCTGGTTCAAACATTCACGGGAAATTTTTTCCTGTGCTTCCACCAATTGCTGGATGCGGGGTTTTAATAAATGGTATTGCTGATCATCACCCTTCGGTATGGGTCCTGAAATAATTAACGGTGTACGGGCATCATCAATCAATACACTATCCACTTCATCAACCATGGAATAATGATGCTTACGTTGAACCATCTCTTCGGGGGAGTGTACCATATTATCACGCAGGTAGTCGAAACCAAATTCATTATTGGTGCCGTATGTAATGTCGGCATGATATGCTTTTCTTCTTTCCTCGCTATTGGGTTGGTGTTTGTCTATGCAGTCAACACTTATTCCAAGCCATTCGAAAATGGTTCCGTTCCATTCCTGATCACGTCGGGCAAGGTATTCGTTTACAGTAATTAGGTGAACCCCCTCGCCGGCCAATGCGTTCAGGTAAGCAGGTAGTGTAGATACTAATGTTTTACCCTCACCAGTAGCCATTTCTGCAATTTTACCTTCGTGTAAGACAATTCCTCCAATTAGCTGCACATCATAGTGAACCATGTTCCAGGTAATTTTTCCGCCGGCTGCTGTCCAGGTATTTTTAAAGATTGCCTTATCCACATCAATCGATATATAATCTCTTTTTACACTCAGGTCCTTATCCATTTGTGTAGCTGATGAAACCAACTCTTCATTTTCCTTGAATCGTCTGCATGTTTCTTTCACTACTGCAAATGCTTCAGGTAAAAGTTCTTTTAATATTTCCTCAATCTTTTCATCCCTTTTCTTTTTCAATTTATCCACGTCTTGATAAATTGTATCCTTACCTACCAGGTTGCCGAATGGAAGTTCTTCTGCTTGTTTATTTAGTGCTATAACAGCATTATCAATTTTAGCAAGATGTGCATTTATTCGCTGACGAAATTCAGCGGTCTTATTTCGCAATTCATCATTTGTAATGTGTTGATATTGGTCAAAATGATCGTTTATTTTTTTTACCAAAGGAAATATTACTTTGATATCCTTCTCCGACTTGTTGCCGCCAAATAATTTTGAAATAAAGCCAATCATGGTATAAATATTATAAGTATTCTGTTCTTATTCTTTAAATGATCTCATTCACTTGTCAAAATTAATGCTGTATTTAGGTCTCAGCCATATTGACAGGACGACAAAGGTAAATGAATTCGGCTTTTAAATTCAGTCAATCGGAGGCAAGGATGTACATTTAAAATTGCCTCTATTTGGTGGGGACTTACCTAGTGAACATGTTGGCACCAACCGGGGCAGCCCGCTGTGGTACTGATAACTCTTCTCTCAAAAGATCGTAAAAAATTCAGTGTTAGCTTAAGTATCAGTTATGGACCTAAAAGAAATTTTGAATGGTAATATCTCAGTATCCGGTTTGAATTTTGAACAATCATATTCGAATGTCCTTCATCATATCATTCAGATTGTGTATATAAAGATGTCTGATTAACCTGTATTATTTTACTTATACCATGAATCAGTCAATTTTTCAACAGTTCGATTGAATTTTACTCTGATACACTTAACTTTGCCGCCGTAAAATAAGGGCCTGTTCTGCTTGAATAATCCTTGGTTTATGAGGCAGTTCAGTTTTTATAGAAATAGACTGGTTGTATCTTAAAAGAGTAAAACCGTTAATAAAAATCATTTATGTCAGGTCAATTAAAAGAGGTTCGTAACAGGATATCGTCAGTTCAAAGTACACAGCAAATCACCAAAGCCATGAAAATGGTGAGTGCAGCAAAATTGCGCCGTGCACAGGATGCGATCATTCAAATGCGTCCTTATGCAAAGAAGTTGCAGGAAATGCTGAGTAATATTGTCAGTAACAGTGAGGGGGAAGTAGGTATGGCTTTGGCAATTGAACGTCCGGTTGAAAATGTATTGATGATTGTTATTACAAGTGACCGGGGATTATGTGGCGCATACAATGCCAATATCATTAAATTAGCAAAAAATACCATTCAGGATAAATATCCAAATCAGCATAAGAAAGGAAATGTAACTGTTTGGGGCATCGGGAAAAAAGGGTACGAATTTTTTACTAAAAACAAATACAAAACGGATATAACGTATAAGGATACCTTTTTGAATCTGAGTTTTGAAACGGTACAGCTTGCATCTCAGGCTGCCATGACTGTTTTTGAAGAAAAGCAATTTGATGTGGTTGAAGTTGTTTACAGCGAATTCAGGAATGCTGCTTCTCAGAACTTTGTGTTGGAGCGGTTTTTACCGATTCCAAAGGTTGAAAAACGGGATGGAGCTACTACATCAGATTTTATTTTTGAACCTGCAAAAGATGAATTGATTGCAGAGCTGATGCCAAAAATTCTAAACACGCAATTATTCAAAGCGGTATTGGATGCAAATGCTTCTGAGCATGGTGCCCGTATGACGGCGATGGATAAGGCCAGCGAAAATGCAAACGAATTATTGCGTACGTTGAAGATATCATATAACAGAGCCCGTCAGGCTGCCATTACAACCGAATTGACGGAAATTGTAAGTGGTGCTGCAGCGTTGAAAGGATAATAAGCTCCGGAAGGACTTTCAATATTTTATCAACTATCTTTCGGCAATTAACACCTTTAATCGGGCAATGGATTTATGGAAATAACGAATCTTATACCACATATTGAATCACTGATTTTTGCCAGCGAAAAACCCTTGACCGGTTTGGAGTTGACCGAATTGCTGAACAATGCTTTTGATTTTATGGAAGATAAAATATCCCTCGATCAGGTAGAAGCATCCATGGAAGGGATCATTGAAAAATATCAATCAGAGTTTTATCCGTTTGAAGTGATCATGAGTGGTGGTGGTTGGCAATTCCTTACTAAAAAAGAATATCATAAAACCGTGGCTCAATTGAATGGCGAAAAGTTTTTGAAAAGACTTTCTGCTGCAGCATTGGAAACACTGGCTATTATTGCGTATAAGCAACCGATTACCAAAGGAGAGATTGAATCTATACGAGGGGTGAACTGTGATTATACGGTACAGAAATTACTGGAAAAAGATCTGGTTATTATCAGCGGCCGCAACGAAAAATTACCCGGTCATCCATTGATTTATGCAACATCTAAAAATTTCATGGATTATTTCGGCATCAACTCATCCGATGATCTTCCAAAAATTCAAGAGGTGCTTGCCGAACAAATGCTGATACCAACCATGGTCAGTGAAGTTAGCATGGAAAATCTGGAAGATTATTTGCCGGAAACGGAAGTAGAAATGGACATGCCTTTAGCGGTAACTGAAGATGGGGAATTGATTGTGAATGATGACGAAGAAGAAACAACGGAACTAGATAATACCACATTCAATGATGTAGATGCGGAAGAGGAAAAAGGATCAGATGATTCTGATGCCGAACCATTGGAAGATGAAGAGTCAACAGATTAATTTGATCATAAAATAATTTATGCCACGGTATCATCCGTGGCATATTTGTTTAAAGAATCGATGAAGAGAATTAAGCACTCAAAAAAATATTTATATTCGTACAATATGTCGCAACAAATTTCAAATGCTCAATACGTGTCATTGGCAAATCAATATGGTACACCTTTATATGTGTATCATGCCGAAAAAATAAATGAGCAGTACAATCGATTACTGACTTCTTTTGAAAATGTAGACTGTCGGTTTTTTTATGCCAGTAAAGCTTTGACCAATATCAATATTCTCCGTCACATTAAAAACATGGGTTGTAATATCGATTGCAGTTCCATCAACGAAGTCATGCTTGCATTGAAAGCAGGTTTTGCACCCGGAAATATTTTATTTACATCCAGTAATATCGATTTTTCTGAAATAGAACGAGCCAAACACGCCGGCGTTCATATCAATATTGACAGCATTTCCAATTTAAAAAAATTCGGGATTAAATACGGTCATACTTACCCGGTCGGCATCAGACTAAGGCCGAATATCATGGCAGGAGGGAATCTGAAAATATCAACCGGCCATGTAAAGAGCAAGTTTGGAATACCATTGGAATATCTGGATGAAGTGCAATCTTTAATAAAAGAATATGGCATTTTCATTAAATGCCTGCATATTCATACCGGTAGCGAAATAAAAGATGTAGAAGCCTTTGCACAAGGAATTGAAGTATTGTTCAACGTAGCAGAAAATTTTCCCGAACTCACGGTAATTGATTTGGGTGGTGGTTTCAAAGTTCCATACGAACCGGGTGAAGAAGGAACGGATATTGAGTTATTAGGAAAAAAAGTAAAAGAAGAATTTGACTGGTTCGAAAAAACGCATAACCGTAAACTGCAGGTATGGTTTGAACCGGGAAAGTTTTTAGTAAGTGAAGCGGGAAATATGCTGGCCAAAGTGAATGTATTGAAAGAATCGGGTGATATTATTTTTGCCGGAGTGGATAGTGGACTAAATCATTTAATTCGGCCCATGTTCTATGGTTCATATCACGAAATAGTGAATTGCAGTAATCCGGATGCTGAAAAGAAAATTTATACTGTTGTTGGAAATATTTGCGAGACCGACACATTTGCTGAAGACCGTGCATTGAATGAAATTCGGGAAGGGGATATACTGGCATTTAAAAATGCCGGAGCTTATGGTTTCGAAATGGCATCCAATTATAATGCCCGATTTAAACCAGCCGAAGTGTTGATGAAAGAAGACAAATCGTTTTTAATCAGAAAAAGAGATGACCTGGATGATCTGTTGAAAAATCAGATTGAAGTATTATAAAAAAATCCCCCCGCATTGTGCAGGGGGATTTTTTGTTGTATAAAAACTATTTAAGACTAATCGTTGTTTCAGCATTTGCTGCACTTACAATAGGCAGGTTTTGTCCCATCACACTTACATTTCCCGTAGCCGTGGTAGTGGCAATCTTAGTTTTCATAATACCGGTGTTTTTGTTCAATACAATTTTGCCGGTTTCCGAATTGTCGAGATTTGTGAAGGTATCCATCCCCATAATATTTCCTTTACTTTCGGTTGGGTATTCACTTTTATAAGAAATAAAAATTTCAGATTCTGTAATATCGGCAATGGCGAAACTTGATTTTTTCTTTTCTTTTGTGTCGGCCCAAACAAGTCCTTTATGTATTTCATTCTCGGGTAAAATTCTAAAAATACTCGACTCACCTTTTTTAGGAGGTTCAAGCGAAGCAGTAAAACCGGTTAAGAGATTTTTAAAGATTTCCATTTCGCTGGCATCCGGTTTTTTCCCTTTCGCAACAGTTGTTTGTACGTCCAGTACATTTCCTTTTGTGTCAATCAACATGCTGTATGTATCAAGTAGTGCATTTTTCATGGCCTTGCCCATATCACTGTCCAAGTCTTTTTTGATATCGGAATCGAAATTCATTTTTTGATTCATGCCATCCAGTAAAACCGTAATACGATTTGTTTTATGTAAAAGCCGTATTGAATCAGGGCTCACAGAAACAACTTCGTAACTGTGATAGATGTTTCCATTTACCAGCACTTCAATTTTATTTCCCATCGCTTCTTGTTGAAACCCGGAGCTGATCTTAGAACTTATTTCATAAACCTGTCCGTTTTCAAAACTAAGTTTGTGGGTAGTTGTTTGGCCAAATACAAAGCTAAGAGCCAACATCCATGCAGATAATAGGGTAAACTTCTTTTTCATTTTTTGGAATTATTTATTCATTGATTGTAGAGGACAGACAAATATATTGCAGACAGGGTTGCATGAATGAAAAAAACTGTAAATATTTGGTTAACTTACTTTTAATAAAAGTGGTTTATAAAATAAGTAAACTACAGGTTTCAATATAAAAAATAATCCTGAAAAATGGAACAAACATTAATACATCCGGTTTATGAATCGAAAACACAGGAGTTTTTTGATATGGCCCGAAGTTCTTTCAAGTTTCCACTTTATCTTTTTTTAAAATTACCATCTGCCTTTTTTTCGGGTGTAAGAATAAAAAATGTGGATGAAGAAGCTTGTGTAGTAACCATTCCGTATAAATGGTTTTCACAAAATCCATTCAAGTCAACATATTTTGCCTGTTTAAGTATGGCTGCCGAAATGAGTACGGGTGCATTAGGACTGGCACATACACATAAATCGAATCCTACGGTATCCATGTTGGTAGTTAGTATTGAAGGAGATTTTTATAAAAAAGCAACCGGCCTCACCAGTTTTGTTTGTAAAGAGGGATTGAGAATTAAAGCAACCATTGCCGAAGCAATTGCAACAGGCGAAGGGAAATCCATTCAGGTAACATCTGTAGGAGCAAATGAAAACGGAGACAGAGTGGCTGAGTTTCGAGTCACTTGGTCCTTCAAAGCAAGAAAATAATTAGTAAATTTTATTTGATTTTAGGATACAGTTTGAAAATTTTATTAAATAGTTTAAAATGAAAATAGCATTCCACGGAGCTTCCAGATGTGTAACCGGTTCGAAACATTTAGTTACTTTAATGAACGGTAAAAAAATATTATTAGACTGTGGTCTTTTTCAGGGCATGGGAAAAGAAACGAATGTATTAAACCGGCAGTTTGGTTTCGAGCCGGATGAAGTGGATGTGATGATTCTTTCTCATGCGCATATCGATCATTGTGGGTTAATTCCCCGTTTGGTTAAAGAAGGTTTTAACGGGAAAATATTTTGTACACATGGTACCAAAGATTTGACAGAAGTGCTTTTGGAAGACTCTGCATATATACAGGAAGATGAAGTAAAATACCAGAATAAACGAAGAGCCATGGAAGGAGCTCCTGTATTAAGGCCAATCTATACCCGCGAAGATGCGCTTGCTTCTTTTGGTCATTTTCACCCGGTTGATTATGGAAAGTGGATAGATGTGTTAGAAGATGTACAGGTTCTTTTTTCCGAGGCCGGTCATATTATCGGCAGTGCTTGTGTTCATTTAAAAATAAACGAAAAGGGAAAAGAGCAACAGTTAACTTTTAGTGGAGATGTGGGCCGTTACAGGGATGTGATACTTCGATCACCCGAAACATTTTCTCAGGCCGATTATATTATCATGGAATCCACGTATGGCAATAGTTTGCATGATTTAAATGTAACAACACCTGATCTATTGCTTGATTGGATAGAAAAAACATGTATACAGAAAAAAGGGAAACTGATTATTCCGGCTTTCAGTGTTGGAAGAACGCAGGAATTGATTTATGCATTGAACCAATTGGATTTGGAGAACAGGTTACCCAATCTTGATTATTTTGTAGATAGTCCACTGAGTATGGAGGCAACTGAAGTTGTAAAAAAATATCCATCTTATTTTAATAAAACAATTCAGAAAGTGATAGAAATGGGTGATGATCCGTTTATGTTTCGCGGATTAAAATTTATTAAGAATGTGGAAGAATCGAAATTGTTGAATTTCAGAAGCCAGCCTTGTGTTATTATTTCTGCCAGTGGGATGGCGGATGCAGGACGTGTGAAACATCATATCAGCAACAATATAGAAAACAGCCGGAATAGTATTTTGATGACAGGTTATTGTGAACCACATTCGTTGGGTGCCCGTTTATTATCGGGTGCAAAAGAAGTGGGCATTTTTGGCGTTCCTCATGAAGTACATGCCGAAATAGGATCTATCCGGAGTATGAGTGCCCATGGCGATTACGAGGATCTTTGTCAGTGGCTGGCCTGCCAGGATCCGCGGCAGGTGAAAAAATTATTCCTGGTACATGGTGAATATGAAGTGCAGATGGATTTCAAAATCCGCCTGGTTAAAAAAGGGTTTTTGGATGTGGAGATTCCGGATATTCATCAGGAGATTGGGTTAACCTAAATGAAAAAAGCAACCCACCTATGGCGGATTGCTTTATGTACCACGTACGGGAACAATACAACCTTACTGGTATTGAGTTTCAGCGGTTCGTGTAACAACAGCGTAACAAATAGTTGAGATATTGAGTATTAAGGG
>JAYWCV010000256.1:0-3853 GCA_043780275.1 Chitinophagaceae bacterium | reverse complement strand
ATAGATTCAACTTTCTTTAAAGCAGTTTTTTCTTTTAATACTTCAAGTGTTTCCATGTTTCACTTTTTAAATGTTCAATACTCAATTTTCAATGCTCTATTTGGCTTCATCCTCCATCTCCTTCTCCTGCTGGAGAAGGAGCGGTGCTTTATAACTATAATCAACTTTAAGTTCTACCACATTGGCCCCATCCTCCTTCTCCTTCCCCAATATGGAAGGAGCGGTACTTCATCACATTATTAAACTTCTTTTTCTACCACGTCAACTTTAATTCTTTATTCATCACATCTCAATCTCTTCAACTGTTATCGACAACTCCGAAAAGCTGGCCTTGTGTGCTTGCTAAGCCCCTCCTTGGGAGGTCCGCCCGGATGAATCATTCGGACGGGGGTTTGGGGAGGCCGGGGCTTCATCCGTCACGCAACCTTCACTCGCATCTTTTACACATTGTGCATATTTGAATAAAATTCCTTTCGTTGCTTTTAATGCCGGTTGTACCCATGATTTTCTTCTATTTGCAATTTCATTTTCAGAAACATTCAATGTCAGTTTATTATTTGTTGTATCAATTTCAATGATATCATCATCTTCTACTAAACCTATCAATCCGCCATTAAACGCCTCTGGTGTGATATGACCTACAACAAAACCATGTGTTCCGCCACTGAAACGTCCATCCGTAATCAACGCTACGGACTTGCCCAATCCTGCACCCATAATGGCCGAAGTGGGTTTCAACATTTCCGGCATTCCTGGTGCACCTCTGGGCCCGATATACCTTATTACAACAACATCACCTTCATGAACTTTACCATCAGCAATGCCTTGTATCACGGCTTTTTCCCCATCGAAAACCCTGGCTGGACCTACGAATTTTTCACCCTCTTTACCAGTGATTTTTGCTACGCTTCCTTTTTCGGCAAGATTGCCATATAAAATCTGTAAATGCCCAGTCGCCTTTATTGGTGATTCCAGTGGCATAATGATTTTTTGTTTTTCAAAATCAAGGTCCGGAGCATCCAGTGCATTTTCTGCCAAGGTTTTTCCGGTAACGGTCAAACAATCACCATGCAATAATCCTTTACTTAATAAATATTTCATGACTGCAGGTACACCACCATGTTTGTGTAAATCTTCCATCAGGTATTTACCGCTTGGTTTCATATCGGCCAACAAAGGAACCCGGTCACTGATGGTTTGAAAATCATCCTGAGTAACTGAAACATTAACCGATTTTGCCATAGCAATTAAATGCAACACTGCATTGGTACTGCCACCCAAAACCATTACCAGGGTAATAGCATTTTCAAATGCTTTACGTGTCATGATATCGGAAGGCTTGATATCTTTTTCCAGTAATAATTTTATGGCCTCCCCGGCAGCTGCACATTCTTTCTGTTTGTCTTCACTTAATGCAGGGTTTGATGAAGAATATGGCAAACTCATACCCAATGCCTCAATAGCACTTGCCATGGTATTTGCAGTATACATGCCGCCACAGGCTCCTGCACCCGGACATGAATGCTGAACAATTCCTTTAAAATCTTCTTCGCTTAAATTACCTGCCATTTTTTGACCCAATGCTTCAAAGGCACTTACAATATTTAAATCTTCGCCTTTATAATGTCCGTGAGCAATGGTACCGCCATACAGCATAATTGAAGGACGGTTCAATCTTCCCATTGCAATGATTGATCCCGGCATATTCTTATCGCAACCCGGCACGGTAATTAGCGCATCATAATATTGAGCACCAGCATTTGTTTCGATACTGTCTGCAATTAAATCACGACTCACCAGGCTATACCTCATACCATCGGTACCCATGCTAATGCCATCACTTACGCCAATTGTATAAAAACACAGGCCCAGCAAGCCTTCCGTTTTATTCACAGCTTGTTTTATACTGGCAGCCAGATCATTCAGATGCATATTGCAAGGATTACCATCCCATCCCATACTTACTATACCAACCTGTGCTTTATCGAAATCGGCTTCCTTAAACCCGATAGCATAATACATGGCCTGTGCTGCAGGATGTGTAATGTCCTGGGTTAATGTTTTTGAATATTTATTTAGGTCGCTCATATTATTTTTTATGTTGTCATCATTTTTGCTACTATCATCGTCCCTTGCGTCGCCCGTCCGAACGGTTCATCCGGGCGGGCACTCTTGTACTTCTTGTATTTCTATTCAACATTTTTCCTGCCACTAAGACATCAAGGCACAAAGTCATACTACTTCTTCTTTTTTCTTTGTGTCTTTGAGTCTTCGTGGCAAAATTTTATTTTCTGTAACCAGATTTTTATAAGCGGCTTGAACTTGCCTGCACAATGTTTCATCCCATTGATTAGGAAATTTATAATCATCCAGGCTTTCAATGCCAATTATTTCAGCAGCAGTGCCACAGAAAAATGCGGCATCCGCTTTTTTTAATTCTTCTACGTTGAAAAATTTCTCTTCAACTTCAATGTCTAAGTCCGCACATAAGTCCAGAACGGTTGCTCTTGTGATCCCTGGTAAAATATTTCCCAATGCAGGTGTAAAAAGCTTTCCGTCTTTTTCATAAAAAAGATTTGCACCCGGTGCTTCGGCTACCTGATTATTCATATCAAGCAACAATGCTTCATCAAATCCATTTGCTTTTGCTTCCTGGCTGGCAAGAATAGAATTTACATAATGACCTGCTGCCTTTGCATGTATTTTAAATCCTTTGGGATTGGGCCGTTGAAAGGACGATGTCATTACACGGATTAATTTCTCACCAAGAAATGGCTGCATCTCCCAAGCTTCAATAACAATGAATGATTTTTCATTTTTTACAAAACTCATATTAGCTGGTGCATATACAACAGGACGGATATAGGCATCTTGCAAATTATTTTGTTTTAAAACTTCATAGGTGGCAACGATCAACTCTTCCGAAGCCCAGTGATAGGGCATGTTCAGTGCTTCAGCAGAGTTTTTCAACCGATCGAAATGTTCTTTTTCTTTAAATATTTTTGTTTCGCCATTTATCGTTTTGTAAGAACGTATACCTTCAAACACACTATAGCCATAGTGGAAAGACTGACTGTAAAAGTCCATCTTCGCTTCTGATGCTTTTACAAAGTCTCCATTGAGATAAATAATTGTTTCGTTATTATAGTATGATGTCATATCAGCCCCTCCAAACCTCCCCGAAGGGGAGGCTTTAAGTCGTTTTAATTTTTAAATTCATTTTCAATTTGCGGTCTCTTCGTAAACCCCTCCCCTTCGGAGAGGTTTGGGGAGGCTTCCAAAAAAGACCCGCCTCTTTTTGGAGGCGGGTCTTTTAAAAATTAGTTTTTAATATTCTCAGATAGCACCTCCGTTTGAAGTAATAATAATAATGACAGCCACAATAATTATTGCGTTGATATTGCTGATTCCATTATAAACATTACTCTTCAACATAGATGATGTGTGTTTTGCTAAGATACAATCATCTTTTTATAAAAAGAACTACGGCCTCCTAAATCCTCCAAAGGAGGACTTGCCATCACACAGCCCACATTTATCGATATTTTACTATCCAATTAACCCTCCCTTCGGGAGGGTTTGGGTGGGCCTAAATAATCGTCGATTTTCTTAATTCAATATTTTCTCTTTTAACAGACCCTTCATTTCTATTCATCAGAAAATCACAGATCAATTCACCAATTGTAGTTGTAAAATAAAAATTAATCGGATCGATATCCTTCGTAACAAAACTGTTTTCCAAGGTCCATCCAACTGCTTTACGAACAAGGGATGCTTCTTCATGCATTTCGAAATAATCCAACATCATGGCTGCAGAAAGAATGGAACCAATCGGGTTCGCAATATCCTTACC
>JAYWCV010000255.1:0-14423 GCA_043780275.1 Chitinophagaceae bacterium | reverse complement strand
GGTGTTCACCTCTTCCCATACCGAACAGAGAAGTTAAGCCCCTCATGGCCGATGGTACTGCACAACAATGCGGGAGAGTAGGTAGCTGCCATTCTTATTTAACCCTGACTATTTATTTAGTCAGGGTTTTTTTGTGGAAAACTGTAGATATCCCGATACGCTTCGCTATCGGGACTCACTCGCTTTGCTCCTTTGGCTGCCATTCTTATTGAAAAGCCTTTCAGTCCTGAGTTTATCGAAGGATCTGAGAGGCTTCTTGTTTGATTATTAACTACTAATATTCAAAAAGGTGCTGATGAACATTGAATTGGACCCTGTATTTCATAATATATAAGATGTTTGCTTCTTTTTTAAATTTTAAAAAGTTATCAGAGGGCTTGAACCTCATTGTATTCCCTGCTAAGGCAAGATTTTCATGTTTAGTGATGCCTGTAATTCTAGTTCCTCCACATTTTACTATTTTTAGAAAACGATAATTTACATACCCCTGTTTCTGTTGATGCATAAATTAATGTAAATTGAAGATTATATAGCAGGAATGCCTCCTTTAAATTTTATAAAAGCCTCTTTTGCATATTTTTTTTTGGGCTTCGCTCATATTATAGATGGACAGACCTATGCACAGGAAACAAACAGCCAGGTATCGGGAAAAATAACTAATGAAAAATCCAAAATCCTGTATGGCGCAACGGTTGCCGCAATTCATGAGCCTACAAAAAATACTTTCATTTCACAAAGCAGGGCAGACGGCTATTTTCATTTTTTTAATTTAAACCCCGGGGGACCCTATACCATTGTTGTGAGTTATACGGGATATGAGACGGAAAAGAAAGAAAATGTTTTTCTGAATCTTAATTCTTCGGATAATTTTTTCAGCCTAAGTAATAATGATGCTGTTGATTTTATATTAAAAGAGAAGAACATTATCATGCAGGAAGTAACTGTAAGAAATCTGATAAGTAATAAAACAGGAATAGAAACGGGTATTAATAATCAAAAGCTACATGCTCTTCCTTCCATCTCACGCAATTTGCAGGATTATATCCGCCTTGTGCCACAAGCTAAGGTAAATGGCGATGGCATGATTGCGCTTGCAGGACAAAGCTCAAGGTTTAACGCTTTTTTTATTGACGGAGCCAATAATAATGATATACTTGGTTTGTCTCAAAGCGGCACTAATGGTGGACTAACAGGCTCTCCTCCAATTTCTATAGATGCTATCGAGGAAATAAAAATATTGTTGGCGCCATATGATGTACAGTATGGCAATTTTACAGGTGGCAGTATAAATGCAATCACACGTTCGGGTACTAATCACATAAAAGCATCTGCATGGTATTATTTCCGGAATGAGCAATTAGCCGGCAGATCACCAATGCCTGTTGAAAAGCCCGGATTTCCCGGTATGTTTGAACGCCCTAAATTACCAACTTTTTCAAACCAAACTACAGGTGTAAGAATTGGTGGGCCAATTATAAAAAATAAAGTGTTCTATTTTTTTTTAGTTGAAAAACAATCTGAGCTGAGGCCACAAGTCTTTAATATTGCTGAGTACAGGGGCACTGTTAATCTGCAGCAGTTAAATGCCCTTTCAAATCTGTTGAGAACCAAATATCAATACGAGCCAGGGAGTTTTCTTGAGAATACCGATAAATTAAATGCAGACCGTTTTGTTACCAAGATAGATTGGAACCCATCAGCTAAAAATAAATTAACTGTTAGCTATCGCTATAATATGGCCCAACGGGCAGCGCCTCAAATGCAAAGCGGCAGTAACCTTATAAACTTTTCAAACAATGGAAGCGCTTTTCCCACAAAAACTCACTCTGCAAGTTTGGAATGGAAATGTTTTTTTATCAACAAAGTAAGTAATCGTTTTCTATTTACTATCACAAATGAAAAAGATGATCGTAAATGGATTGGTAAAGCTTTTCCACGTGTCAGCATCCAGGATGGCACTGCAACTATAGTATTTGGCAGTGCACCAGCTGGAGCCTTAAGTCTTATTAAAGCAACTGATATTACAATATCTAATATTTTGAAATTTATAAAACAGAAACATACTATTTCAACAGGATTCGATATTAACTTTAGTAAGATTGATGATGCCCAAATTCCCAATTTTTTTGGTACCTACCAATTCCGTAACCTGAATGACTTTATGATTGACAATTTTCCTACCCGTTTCCAAAAGTCTTTTTCTTTATTGGATAAACCGGACGGTGATAAAACGCTTGCTGCCGCAAATTTAAAAACTTTTCACGCCAGTATTTTTGTAAATGATAATTTCCGGGTGAATACAAAACTTAATATGAATTTCGGAGTAAGAGTAGACAATAATTTTCTCCCGACCCGTACCGTAGAAGACAAATTTTTTAATGATACTGCTATCAATATCATTTCCAGATTTTATGACCTTGAAGGATCAAGAGCAGGGCAGCCAATGAAACCTCATTGGCAATTATCACCACGCATTGGTTTCACGTATAAAATTCCTGATAAAAATATTATTATAAAAGGAGGCGGCGGAATATTTACCGGTCATATTTTAAACGTCTGGGGCAGCGTACTTCAACAAAACAATGGCGTCTCTATCGGCAGCATTAATATTAATCCCCAGCAATATGGATTAAAATTTAATCCTGATCCTTATAATCAGCCAACCCCACAATCATTGGGGATTAATCCTGCAAATGCAAAAGGAGAACTGGATTTGATTTCCAAAGATTTTAAATACCCAACTGTTTTCAGATCATCGCTTACGGTTATAAAGCGTTTAAAAAGTAATTGGACGATTACTGTAGAAGCAATAGGTACAAAAAATATTCATGAAACAAAATATACTAATGTAAATATTTTACCACCCACAAAGCGATCATCTGCCCCGGATGCAAGAAACATTTATTCTCTTAACCCTTTTCCGGATCCCATACCGCTTGCTTTTAATGGCAGCAATCCCTATACCGGCCAAATATATTTGATGAGCAATAACCATGGAAAGAAGGGATCATCTTATAGTATAACCATTATAACGGATAAGCAATTTCGTAACAATTTTTATTTCAATGCATCTTATACGTTTGGAAAAAGCAGGGTTCTTTTTGAGCCATCCCAAAACAATTCGGTATTTAGTAATCAATGGCGGGGCACTGAAACTGTTGATGGTAAAAATTTCACGGGCTTATCCGTTTCGGATGTGGATTTGCGACACAGGTTGACAGCTAACCTTGAAAAGAAATTCAGTTATGCTAACAATAATTTAGCAACCACTTTCACATTATTTTATAACGGGCATTCAGGTAACCCTTACAGCTATGTTTACAGTGGGAGTATGATAAATGATAATGGAAGCAACAGTAACAGGGACAATAATTTTGACCTGATTTACATTCCTACTGCAACAAACCTTTCTGCAATGACTTTTATACCAAACGTAATAGGAACAACAACTTATTCAGCGCAGCAACAAAAAGATTTATTGAACAGTTTTATTGAAAGTGATAAATATTTAAGTAGACACCGGGGAGAATTTGCAGAAAGAAACGGGGCAAGGTTACCGTTTACACATATTATTGATGTTCGTCTTCAACAGGATTTTAAAATAAAATTGAAACAAAAGGAAACAAGCTTTAGTGTAACATTGGATATTTTTAATTTTACCAATTTGCTTAACAAAAACTGGGGACGAATATATTTTACTGACAGGGATAATTTTCCATTGATCAGGTTTGCAGGCTTTGCTAATACGTCAAATCTTACTCCCCAATACCAGTTTACTCCTTTTAATGGCAAACCCTATTCCATTCAGGCAAGTACCTTACCCGGCAACAGCGCCAGGTGGATAAGCCAACTTGGTTTTAGAATAAATTTTAATTGATCCGGCGAAGATTTATTACTTCCATAACAGCATGCTTATATAATTTTCCAATAGGTATTTCATTTGATTGTAATTGTACAAAAATATTATTGAATGCTGTTATTTTATCAATCGAAACAATATAGGAACGATGTACTCTTAAAAACCGGTGAGCGGATAAAAGTTTTTCGATAGAAGTAATAGATTGTCTTACCAGCAAATTTTTACCTGTGGTTAAACAAACTTTTATATAATCTTTTAAGCTTTCAATATATAAGATCTCATTTATAAAAACTTTTTGCATATTCTTATCCACTTTTAAATAAAAAAACTCTTCTGGGTTTGCTTTGTACTCTTCACTATGATTTTGCATTTCACTACCTACCATTTTTTTTGCCTTGGATACAGCCTGTACGAATCTTTCAAAAGAAACAGGTTTTAACAGGTAATCAATCGCATCAAGGTCATAACCCTCAATTGCGTACTCACGGTAACCGGTTACAAAAATTATTTTAGGACGGCTGGAAAGGTTTTTTATAAAGTCAGTTCCCAGTAATTTAGGCATTTTAATATCAAGGAAAATAAGATCTACCTGTTTTTGATGCAGCACATCAATTGCTTCTATGGCATTTTTACATTGGGCTACAATTTGTAAACCATTCACATTAGCAATATGGGATTGCAAAACCTTCAAAGCAAGGGGTTCATCATCAACTAATAGACAGCGTAGTATCATTTGAGGCAAAAGTTTCGGTAAAAAGGTTTATTTTTTCTGTCATTATTTTACTCTCAGTAGCTGATTTTAGTTGCAGTATGAGAGACACTACAAAGAAATCACTTTCATTGTTTATTTCCAATTCATACAACCCCGGGTATAATAACGCTAATCTTTTTTTTACATTTATAATACCAATACCATTTTCATTTACAGTTATATCCTCATTTTTACTATTTGCAATTTTACACCTAAGCGTATTTTGATATACTGTGAGATTCATACTTAGCCATGGTTTTTCCAATTGCTCTGAAGTGCCATGTTTAAAAGCATTTTCAAGAAAGGGTAAAAGTAATAAAGGAGCAATATATTTATCTTTAATATCGCCTTCTATATTCAGTGATATCTCAAGTTTATTTGCATAACGTTCTTTTTCCAGGTCAATATAATCTTTCATCACTTTTATTTCTTTCTCCAGCAGCACATGTTCTGTTTTACATTCATATAGCATATAGTTTAGCAATGAAGAAAGCTTCAGGATCAACTGCGAAGTTTTTGGCGATGTTTCCAGCGAAACTGAATAAATATTATTAAGTGTATTAAACAAAAAGTGTGGGTGTACCTGTGCTTTTAATAATTGCAACTCTGCACTAATTTTTTCTTTTTCAGCCTGCATCCATTCCCGCTGTTTTTTTATCCAATACTTAAATAAGATAATCATACAGCCAAAGCCAGCCATAACATTCATAGATAAATAGCTGTTAACCGCCCAGGGATTTTTATTATTTGTTTTATAGTGTAATAAATCGGAAAAAGGAAAAAGAACATTTACTCTGAAAATATAATTTAAAAAATAACCGGCTACGGCCCATGCCAGTAGTAAGATGGAAAATTGTAAATATTTTTCTTTTAGCAGGTAAAAAGGCAGCATCCAATACATTATCGGGTAAGTATATAAAACAAACACAGGCACCCAAAGGGTAGATAGTATAAGCATATTCCCGATAGATTGGAGAGGCACCTTAAAAAGAAATGAAAAAATAATTATATGGGTAATCCAAAAAATTATATGTCTCCATAAACGCAATTTATTGGAAAATATAAAGGCGTTCTCTTTATAATTATTCATGTAGCAAATTGTATGATGTAAGTTATTCTTTTATAGAATATCTGTTCATGTTACTTTCTGACAATTGCGATGAACGTTGGCATTTTCACGACAGACATACGGTAAAGCTTACTAAGTCACTTCATCTAAGTTTTAAAAGTGTATGTGAGTAGATGGTTTATTTGGCAGCATTGCAGGTTTCACCCCTTATTCATGCCATTATATTTACTCAATGCTTAAAAAAATCATTATGAAAAAAATAATTATTGCCATTCTATTCTTTGCAACATTAAATTTACTTAACTCTTGCAAAAAAGAAGTTCCGGGGCACAGTATAACAGTTACTCCACCACCACCGCCACCACCGCCACCACCACCACCGCCACCACCGCCACCCACAACAACAAATCCTTTTCCCGGAAGTACCTATTTAGCGGATCTTACAGAGCCTAGGAGCAGCATGGCAGTTGCATCAGTGAATAATAAAATATTTTTTGCCGGCGGATGGACGGGATTCTCTTCTTCAAAAACGCTTGATATTTTTGATGTAACTACTTCAACCGTATCATCTAAATTATTGACATTAGCCCGCTATGGAATTGGCGCTGCGGCATCTAATAATAAAGTATTTTTTGCTGGAGGGTTGAATGCCGGAGGATGGTATTTGCCAACAGATGTCATTGACATATACGATGTAAATACCAATGCTATGAGCACTATGTCGTTAAGTGTAGCTCGCGGCTTTGTGGCTTCCGCTTCAGTTGGAAACCTTGTTTTATTTGCCGGAGGGTCCACAGGTTCTCCTAATGAGTCTTCAAGAGTAGATATTTATAATGCCATAACCAATACATGGTCGAGGGCAGAGCTTAGTGTAGCCCGCCATAATATGGCAGTAGCTGTAGTTGGGAATAAAGTTGTATTTGCAGGAGGCAGAACTTATTATGGACCATCTAAAGCAGTAGATATTTTTGATTATAGTACCAACACCTGGAGTACAGCTCAACTCTCAGAACCACATTATGATCTGGAGGCTGGTGTAGTAAACAATAAAATTTATTTTGCCGGAGGCTATACCGCAACCATTGAAGTACTTGATATGAATACCAATCAATTGTCGACGTTGCTTTTGTCTGAAAAAAAAGCATATATTAAAATTGCCACCATTAATAATAATATAGCATTTATCGGGGGCGACTATTATTATTTTGATTACTCTAAAAAAATTGAAATACTAAATACTACCACCAATACGTGGACTTATCAATATATGAATTTTGGCCTTAATGCAGCATCTGTAATAACTATTGGGAATTATGTGTATGCAGCTGGTGGTGCAGACGATAATGATTCTCCTATTTCGGGAATATTTAAATTTTTATTTTAAAATAATTTTATGAAACAAATAATTTTTGCAATACCGGTTCTTGCAGCCTGTACAATCTTCTCCTCATGTAAAAAAGACTCAGCAGAAGAAATTAAAATACCCCCGGTAATTGTATCTGATGCAAATATGAATGGGTGGGTAAAAAATCCTGCAGGATTAGCAACAGTTAAGTTTGTTACGCCACCATCAACTCCGCCATTGGGAAGCAGTAGCCTTCAACTAAGTACTCCCGATAGAAGTTTTGGAAGATTAAGAGATACTACACATTCCGGAATCCTTCTGTCGGATTTAACTGAATTATCATATTCAACTTATATAGAACAAAGAGATTCTACAGTAGACGTGCTATTTGTTGTTTTATTAATTGATACTGATGGAGACAGAAAAGCAGATAATAATCTTGTTTTTGACCCAAGATATCAAACTGGGCGTTTTGTAGTGGGTTTATTTCCTGACCAGGGCAGTACTAAAATTAGCACATGGCAAACATGGGATGCATTGCATGGCGGATGGTTCATTGGGCCTGTATTAGCTGATGACCCTGACCATGGCGGATGGTACTTTAGCCTGGCAACATATAGTAATAGATATCCAAATGCGACCATCATGAATGATGCTGCCAAAGGTGGGGGTTCCATCAGGCTATCTGTAGGCGGTCCAGTGTTCTCAAAAAATTTTATTGGGTATGCTGATAATTTCAAAATTGGTGTAAAAGGAATTACTACAACGTATGATTTTGAATAAAGGTTCAATATATCGTAACATATTATTTTTTCATTTTTAAAAAACTTTTTTATGAACATTCAAATTCTTTTCTTAAACAAAATCATCAACCCACGGATATGTATTATCGTAACGCTAATGTTGATATTAGCTTCCTGCCAAAAACAAACACTATTTAATAATAATGGAGTTGGCAATGGTAATCTAAGTGCTGAAATGGTGTTAACATGGAACATGGCTGCTGTTGATGTTGTAAGTCAAACCATGCAGGCCATTCCCAATCCTCCCATTCCACCTTTTATTGAATCCAGGTATTATGCCATGGTAAATATTGCAATGCATGATGCTTTAAACAATATTGTACCAAAATATAAACGTTATGCTTTGCTGGATGCAAGGGATAAAGATGCGGATGCAAATGCTGCTGTTGCGCAGGTAGCATATGATGTTATCATTGATTTTTACGACCAGTTTAATCCTCCGGCATTTGTAACCCCGCAACCGGTGAAGGATTATATCAGTAATTTATTACAGCAGTCGCTTGGAGCTATCGCTTCGGGTGAAGCAAAAACAAAAGGCATTGCTCTTGGGCATGCGGCAGCACAGGCAATCCTTACCAAAAGGAATGGGGATGGTATTGCAAATGCAATGTATCCAATAGCTGAAGGAACACAACCTGGCCAATATCGTTTTACTTTTCCTTTCAATGGCCCTCCATTTAATACTCCGCCTTTTAGTGGGTTGTATGATTCTCCCGGATGGGGAAATGTAACTCCATTTGGACTGACTTCAGGTTTGCAGTTTAGACCTTCCCCACCTTATGCTATTAACAGTGCAGCATATACTGCAGATTTTAATGAAGTAAAAAGTTTGGGAAGATATAACAGCATTGCAAGAACTGTTGATCAAACAGAGATAGCAAAATTCTGGGCAGAAAGTTCGCCACAGGGATGGAACCGGATTGCGAGGAATATTGTGAGCAAAAAAAATATGAGTGCCTGGCAGGTGGCTCGCTTACTGGCATTATTACAAATGAGCGAAGCAGATGCTTATATCAGTAGCTTTGATTCTAAATTGCATTATTTCTTTTGGAGGCCTGTAAGCGCCATTCATCTTGCAGGTACGGATGGCAATCCAAATACTGCCGCAGACCCTGATTGGGAAGTAGTAGGCTGGAACCCTGCAGACCCTCCGGATACACGTTACTGGCCTACACCCCCTGTACCGGATCATGGATCAGCTCACGCTACTGCAGGAGGAGCAGGTGCTGAGCTAATGAAAAATTTCTTTGGAACAGATAATATTAGTTTCAGTTCTGCCAGTTCTTCATTCACTTCCACAAGGAATTATAGCAGCCTTTCGCAGGCTGCCAGGGAAAATTCCTTATCCAGGATATATATTGGCTACCATTTTCGTAAAGCATGTATAGATGGTGAGCAGCAGGGGAAACTTATTGGCAAATGGGTTTTTGATCATTATTTGAAAGAAGAATAATCTACGATAATAAGTTTCGAAAAAGACTCTGTAGGAATTTAAAACTTTGAACAGACGATTTTAATAACATTGTCTTATTGGCACCTGGTGCTTTATTTTATGGTGGTTTTGCCGAGGGTGTTCACCTCTTCCCATCCCGAACAGAGAAGTTAAGCCCCTCATGGCCGATGGTACTGCACAACAATGCGGGAGAGTAGGTAGCTGCCATTCTTATTTAACCCTTACTATTTGTTTAGTCAGGTTTTTTTTGGAAAACTGTAGGTATCCCGATACGCTTCGCTATCGGGACTCACTCGCTTTGCTCCTTTGGCTGCCATATTTATTTAACCCTTCAGTTTTACTGAGAGGCTTTTTTGTTTATAGGCTAATAATCACTGGTACCATTTTATTTTTCCTCTGTTTTTTACCAGTGGAAGACTGTCCATGTCAAATTTTCTCACCAAGATATGGACAGAATCTGTATTTGAGACTCCTTCAAATAAATAATGATTTGGTGATGGCTTGGTGTACAAGAATACCGACTTAATTTTTTTATCCCTGGGATCATATAATGTAAACGTTTTAGTTAAGGTATCCAATATGTACTTATAAAATTTAAGTGAATCATTCGCATACTGAATAGCCAAATCTTCATCGTATCTGGTGGCAATTTTTTTCCATCCCACAGTTTTAGTAGTAAGTGGAGAACTAACCTGATTTCTCAGATTAAATTCTTCTACAATATATATTCCTTCCTTTTTTTGATATTCCGATCTCCATGAAATAGTCCTAATTTCTCTTTTAACCAAAGGATATAGCATAAAGAAAATCAGGCAAAGTTTTAATCCAATAAAAATCCACCGGTATTTGTTGACTTTTTGAAAAACCATTGGGACGATTGAAAAAGAAGCAGCTTTATGCAGTATAAATAATTTGTACAGGTTTTTTGCATTGGGTGCCAGTAAAAAAAATGACATCAGCAAATAATTTACCAGCATTATTTTTACCATTACATTATAGCCAATATTTATCATCAATACATTAGCCAATGTCCCGAGTGTTAATAAAGCACCGATAGTAGATGTTTTTCTGAAAAGTAATAAAAGGCCGCAAATGGTTTCCAGCAGACCACCGAAAAAAGAGTAAGAACGGGAGCTTCCCATAAAACTCCAAAGTACATCCCAGTGATTCAAATCACCAAAAGGTTGTAACATCCCGATGGGAGATGGAAAACGAAATTGACCACCTGAAAGTTTATTAAAACCGTAGGAGAACAAAGCATAAGCAAGAATATACCGGGTACATAGATGCATATACCTGTATAAAGAATGATATGCTTTACGTTTATCAAGCAAAGTCCATATAATCGTTATAAGTATCGAGACAACAGTGAGGACAAGTATAGTAACATAAGCAAACAAATTATCGCCACCATACCAATTATATGAAAACGTAATTTGGAAGAAAGTTTTTCCAATCCATGTTATAAACGGGGTTGTAATAAATTTATAGGGCAGGTTCAAAAAATCAAGAAAAGGAAAAAGTTTTTCTTCCAGGAAAAGCTGGGGAACGAAAATAAAAAACAATAGCATGTAAGTAAAGAAAATACGGAATACAATTCGTTCAGTCAGGCTCCATCCGACAGTTAGGTTTTGGTTCATGTGGCCAGTTTTATTAAGAGAAGGTAAGAAAAAAAATAATATTATTCTCTATACGGCAACAACTTCTTCAGCAATACTTCTTTCTTACTTCGGGAAACATCTACCATAGAACCATCACTCATGATGAGATAACCGCCATCTGTTTTTATGAATTTTTCTATTTCATTCATGTTGACGATATAGGAATGGTGCACACGGAAAAAGGAATGCTCAACCAGCATTTCTTCCACTTCTTTCAGCGGACGTGATACAACAATTTTTTGTTTGTCCTTCATTAAAAAGATAGTGTAATTGCCTTCCGATGCACAACTAATAATGGAATTGACAGGTACCAGTTGCAAACCTTCCATGGTAGGTAATGCAATCCGCTGAATGGAATTGCTGGTATGATTTATTTTCTGAAGTAGGATTTCGAGTTGCTGGGGGAGTGGACTTTGCATCCGGTCCGAAACTTTCTTCACCGCTTTTTGTAATTCTTCCCGGTCAACCGGTTTTAGCAAATAATCCAGTGCGCTGAAACGAAAAGCCTTGATAGCATACTGGTCGTAGCTGGTAGTGAAAACAAGTTCAAAATCTATAGCAGGTAATTTTTCCAATAACTCAAAGCCATTCATGTATGGCATTTCAATATCTAAAAAAACAAGGTGGGGGTTTATTTCCTGTATAGCGGATAATGCTTCCTGGCCGGAATTGCAGATGGCTGAAATTTTCACTTCGGGGCAAAAGCGTTCGAGTAATGTGACGAGTGACTCGCAGCAGTAGGGTTCATCATCAACTATTATTGCTTTCAGCATAGTTCGAAATTAAATCTTTGTGTTCTTTGCGGTTCTTTCTTAGCGGTCTTTGCGTTAAAATAATTTAACCGCAAAGAGCACAAAGTTTATCGCAAAGAACGCTAAGCTAATTCTTCAACAGGTTCAGTTAATGATATTTTCAGTTTAACAGTTGTACCGGCAGCTTCTCCTTTTTCATTTTTAAAATCCATTATTTCAAAAGAAGTAAGATTTTCCTTTTGCTGGTTCAGCAATGCCAGGCGTTCGGTGGTAATTTTTAATCCCATTGATTTATTTTCCTCTGCAGATTTGGATCTTATTTCTGCTGCCTTCTGCCTGCCGATTCCATTATCGGTAATAGTGCAATGTAGAACTTTGTTATCCATACTCAAGGCAATATCAAGCCGGCCCTGCTCATGACGGCCAGATTGCGGATCGGCAAGGTGCCTGAGCCCATGCCAAATGGCATTTTCACAAAATGGTTGCAGCAGTAGGGGTGGAATAGAAATAGCTCCGGCATCTACCCGGTTTGTAAAAATGATATGGTAGTCAAAAGTATTTTTAAAACGTAAGCGTTCCATATCAAGATAAATGGTGAGCATATCCAGTTCATCTTCCAGTGTAATCAATGATTTTTGTGAATTAAGCAGCACCATACGGATTAGGCGGGAAAAACGGGTGAGATAATCGGATGCAGCATCAGGTTCATTTTTTAAAATAAAACGATTGATGGAGCTGAGACAGTTAAATATAAAATGCGGGTTCATCTGGGCCCGCAGCGCCTGCATTTCAAGTTCGGTTGTTTTCTTTTGAAACTCTGTTTGTCGTTTTTCATTCTCCAGTTGCTGCATTTTTAATTCATTTTCCAACTGCATGCTTTTAAGTTTATCGTTTTTGCGTTTAAGTAAAAGTGTTCTTACAATAAAAACACTGGCGATAAACAAAAGCAATAAGCCAATAAGCAGAAATTTTTTGAAGGATGCTTCCTGTTTTAGCCGTTGTTCCTTTATTTTAACATCTTTTCCTAACAATGCTAATTGGGATTCATTCCTGGCATCTGCTGCCGCTCTTTTATATTCGTAAAGTTTCATATTCAGCTTCCATAAGAATTGCTTGTTTGATGTGGAGTCTTTTAAACTGGTGTATAGCTGCAGGTAATGGTAGGCGCTATCATTTTTACCCAATTGATGATGCAGTCTTGAAAGTAATTCATAAGCATCCATTCTATACTGGCGATCATTAAAACGTTGAGAAATGGCTAAACTTTCCCTTAGATTTTTCAAAGCATCATTGTAGTTCTTCTTTACTTCGTAAACTTTTGCCAGCCCTAACAATGCTTTCATTAAAGATGCATACTTAGTCGTGTTTCTTGAACTATCAACAGCCTGTTGAAATTTCTGCAGCGCTGATTCGTAATCTCCTTTTAAAAAATATGTTCTTCCAAAAAGCATATTGACCCACGGCCTTATATCGGTTTTAGTAAGTATTTGTAAATAATATAATGAAGAATCGTATTGGCCCATTTTATTAAACAACTGGCTCATTACTTCTTCCATTCCCCAGCCTCCTTTACTTTCTTTTGCTGATATCCGGGCCTCCCGTAATAAATTCATTGCAGTTGTATAATCGCCTCCCTGCTCATATAAGGATGACATACTCATCAGGGAATAATTAAAAAGGTATTGCCCCCAATCTTCCCAATCTTTTACTGATGAGCGGATTTGCTTTGAAAGCTGAACACTTCTTTGACAATAATCAAAGCCTTCTTCATTTTCAGCACCGGAATATTCCATACATATCCAGTTTGTCACTTCAGCTTCTCTTAATACATCTCCGGCTTTTTGAAAATAGTAAATTGATTTTTTCATCAATTCTAAATTGCTTTCCTTATCCTTTTTAATTGAAGGTTCGGGAATCAAATTATAATAAGCCCAGCCCAACACTTCGTTATCATTCATCTCTTCCCCTATCCGGATTGCCTTCCTTACATTTTCAATCCTGATTGAATCTGTTTCTGCCCTAAGGTCAATTAATGCCATGGCAATTCCTGATTTATATCCAAGCCTTGTTGCCTCTTTATAAGCTAATGACTTGTAATAATAACCTGAATCAGATTTTGCCTTTCCCATGTAACCATAAATGATAGCCAGGTCATTCATGCAATCTACTCTTACACTATCTTTTAAAGAAGGCAACAATTGTAATAACCTGTTTGGAGATTGACAAATTGCAGCCAAAGAGCAGGCAAATAACAATACGGGTATAAAAAAATATTTTCTCATAATAAAACCCTCCTGCCGGTTTTAGGTTTTTAAATAATAAGTAGAAGTTACTGAAAAGAGCGGCAATCAGGTTTTGTAAAACTAATAGCAGTAATACCCTCTTAAAAGCCAGACTGTATAGTTTGCAATATGTAATGATGGTTTGTAGCCCGGAATGTATAGCAGGGAAGGTTTATTCCTTATATGGCAACAGTTTTTTCAACAAAAACTCTTTTTTTGCACGGGAAACATCAATTGAAGACCCATCACTCATTACCAGGTAACCGCCTTCTCCCTTTACATATTTCTCTACTTCATTCAGATTGGCAAGATAGCAACGATGTACACGGACAAAGGAATGTTCTTCCAGTAATTCTTCAATCTCTTTTAGTGTTCTTGATACAACAATTTTTTTATTATTCTTTAAGAGGAGAATGCTGTAGTTACTGTCCGATTCGCAACTGATAAT
>JAYWCV010000254.1:0-2110 GCA_043780275.1 Chitinophagaceae bacterium | reverse complement strand
TGCTTCTTGCAAATTGCCCATTGCATATTGCTTATTGCCCATTGCTATTTCTTCATTCATTTCATCTACCAACTCTGTACTTACTTCACTAAAATTATTAACGAAGTTCAACGGGTTTTGAATTTCATGGGCAATACCTGCGGTGAGTTCTCCCAGGCTGGCCATTTTTTCGGATTGAATAAGTTGTGCTTGTGCCGCTTTCAAATCATTCAATGTTTGAGTAAGATTTTTATTGGCTTCTTCTATTGCTGAAGATTTTTTTTGCAGGTCTTCTATGCTTTCTTCCAACATTACTGATAAAGTGTGACGGTCCTTTTCCAACCGTTCCAACTTAAATGCAGTCATCGTTTGAGTTTTGTCAGCTTCCTTTATTGCTTTTGCAAAAACCTCTTTTTCTGTTTCAGTTAAGTTGGCGGCATTCTTCACCATGTCTGCGATTGCCTGTAATTGCTGATTCATGTAAAATTTATTTTTCTTTAAGTATAGCAAGGGAGCATGTCATGTTATGAAATTCATGGGTGCTTTTTTCCACCCGCCCTATTTCGCCAAAACAAAAAAAGCCGGCCATCGGTGCATTCCAGGTTTCTTTTATTCCATTTATTTCCTCACTCACATACGGGCCTAATGAAACCTGGCGGCCGGCACAAGAAAACATGATCAGGGCATCTGCTTCAGGTTGTTCATTTTTATATTGCGCAAATTCTTTCAGCGATGCTTCTATTACTTCAAACCCCGGCAGCATACACAATCTGACTTTTGATCCCTGCGGCAAACTGCCGGCAAAAACTATGGAATGGTCAACAGGATTTGCGTACATAGGAGTTCGCATTACGGGATGTTTATTTTCCCGCTGCAACTGCAATTGAAAATTAGCGCTTAAGATCACATTTGAAATCTCAGGGCCAAAAAAATCCTTTACACCCGTATACCTGGAAATAAATTGTAAAGCAGGTTCATCATCTATAGAATAAAGAATATTGCCTGCACTATGGGTAATGACGTGTTCAATACCTACTGGCCTCCATCCCCCAATGGCCATTCCATTCAAACTGATTTTATCTTCATCAAAAATCAGGGCAACGATTCCATTGTCTGTTAACCTGTCTTTTGTAAAAACAAAAGTCCGAATCATTTTCATGCTGTCGGCTGCCAAACCGCCGAATATAGTAGTGCCTTTGCCACAAATATTTTCTATGCCTTCCACCACTTCATCACCATCTGCTGTGATGCCGCCGGATACCACCAGAAATGCCGCCTTGCTGAATGCAGCCAACCCAGCTCTGCCAATTTCTTCAGCAAAATCTTTTGTGGTCCCTTTTTCTGAGCTAACAAATTTCAGTTGAAAATATTCCTGTTTAATGTCGAGAAGCAGGATGACGATACAACCCGATTCAATTTCTCCATCCGTAAAATTGCTGCCGGAAGAAGCTCCAAAAATCTGAATTCCTTTTTCTGATAACACAGAACAAACTTCCTGATGTGGTATATCAGCTTCCAGAAGAACGATGGCAACGGTTGGGCTGAAACCATCAGCCATATTTGTTTCTAATGCTGCATTAATTTCCGCTGCATTTTTTCCTTTGATTGATTTTGCTTTCATAAAAGAAACTAGTTAGTGTAATTCAATTATTTTTTTATTGCTTCGGCAACTTGTTTTGTATCGGTGTATTGTTGAAACTTAATTACTTTACCGTCCTTCAATGTCCATACATGTGCAACCTGTGCATCAATTACCGCACTGTTCTTTTTATACTTTGCCTGGTAACGGCCGGTAGCTAAAACCATTCCGTTATCCATATTAAAAGCTGCAGGTTCTCAATTTTCCAGTACTCCCACTCTGCACCAATTTTTGCAAATACACCATTCACTATGGCATCATGGCCAACAAAGGGTTTCCCTTCCCAATAAATAAAGTTTTCCGCTTCATTCCATTCCGCTTTCGCATCCAGTCCAGCCAATACTCCAGGCACATTGCCATTTGCAAAATCATCATACATACCCTGCACAAGGTTAACATTATTATTACTGGATGTCTGTGCTGAAATTATCAGCGGAAAAAAAATAGCCATTAAGGCGGAAAGCAGAATTGTTTGTTTTAAATTTTTCATTT
>JAYWCV010000253.1:0-11342 GCA_043780275.1 Chitinophagaceae bacterium | reverse complement strand
AATTAAACCAATAAACCAGTTACTACTATACCAATGCGTGTGAGCCAGAATGGCAACCTCATCTGCCAATTCTTTACCCGGTTCTATTTCATTCAACTGAAATAGATCGGGGCCTAATGGACCGTTAACAGATACTACCAGGTTATATTTCAGGTTCTCCGGGAAAATACCTTTGATTTCGAAAACTCCTTTTTCAATTTTATTTGCAAGCAGTGCTATGGAAGAATTTCCGGCAACTTTAACTGAAACCGTTAAAGAATCCAATGGTTCATTGGTTGAATAGTTACTGATAAAAAGTTTCAGAACAGATTCTGTTCCGGGTTTAAAATAGCCATACTTTATAAGCAGTTCATATTTTTCAGAATATGTTTCGCTGGTATTTGCAGTAGAAGAAGTTTTTACTTTAGAAGCGGCCTCGCCATGATCGTCTCCACCATGTGCCATCACAATTGTGGGAATTAGCAATAAAAATAGGATCAGTTGTTTCATAATTTACCCGTTAAGAAATGAATTGTAATGATGTTGATGTTTATATTGTTAATCGTTTCCAGATATTTCAATTTTGTTTGCCAGGACGAACCAATATTTCGGAGATAATTGATGTAATCTGTTTCTCCGCTTTCAAAAAATCGTTTGGCTGTATTGATGATCTCCATTGATTTCGGCAATCCTGTTTTCTGATAATAATTGTAAGACTGAAGATATACTTTCAACTCCTTGTTTACATTCATCAGTTCACTGTTCAACTGCTGTTTGAATCCTTCAGATTTCAGAACAGCAACATCCTTTTCAATTTTAGCTGCCTGAATGCCGGACTTATATTGCCAGAACCATAATGGGATGGTCAACCCGGCACGAAACCTCAAACGTGTTGGCGTAGTTCTTTCACCTTGGTTAAAATAGCCAAAAGCAAGTCCGGGCAAGGCTTTGCTCTTTTGCAGTTCCAGATTTTTCTGCGAAGCGATGATCTCCTGATTTAATATTCCTACAGAAGGATTTTGCTCAAAAGAAAGACTATCAGTTATAGAAACCAATCCGTCAGGCATTGACATTATCGTTAATGGCGGCAATTGAAAGAATTCTTCTGTTCCGGTCCAATATTGTAATTGTGCTTTCAAATTTTCGCCTGCTATAACAGACTGCTCATATTGATTATGCAAATCGCCATATTCATTTTCGGTATATGTTTTTTGCAGGTAGTCTATTTGTCCGGCTTCAAATTGTCTTTGAGCGGCAACCTGCAATTTTCCGAAAACGCTATCCTGCAAATGCAATTCCTTTACTAAAGCTTCGCTATACTGTGCAGCCAGATAAAGCATTCTTATCTGGTAAGACAACTCGGATGCTGATCGAAGTTTTTCTTTTTCTGCAATCACAACCTGTTGTTTCTGCAATTGTGCCTGTTTGCCATATACCGTAGGAAATTCCATGGACTGGGTAAAAAATCCGGTATAAAAATTACCGGTAGGGCTTTCCCAGAAAAATTCCGGATTGGGCAAATTGACAGATGCTTTTACCAATTTTTTTTGTTGAAGAATTGACCGGTCTGCGGCGGTCATGTTTTTGCTGAAATTTATCGCTTTACCTACTGCCTCCTCCACCGTTAATATTTTTTGTGAAAAACAGATATTAACGATCAGCAATAAAATAAAAGCTATGGCATATTTAAAATGCATGTTCATAATTTTTTAAGATACGTTTCCAATTCTTTCAAATCCGGATCGATGGCTATTATTTTTCCAGCTTTATCTAAAAGATAAGAAGTTGGCAACTGCTCTACATTCCATTGTTGTGCCGTTGCTGAATACCAACCCCCTTTGGAAATAACCTGGGGCCAGATGATCTTATCTTTTAAAATAGCTTTTTCCCAGCTACGTTCTGTATCATCCAACGAAACTGCAAAAATTTCAAATCCTTTGTTTTTATACCTCGGATATATTTTATTTAACGCTTTATTTGAAACCCTGCATGGCCCACACCAGGAAGCCCAGAAGTCAACAAGGACCACTTTCCCTTTTAATGATGACAAACGTACTGTATCTCCTTTTACGCCAGGCAAAGCAATCTCAAAAGCTTGTTGCTGCAATTTAGGCTGCGATTTTGCTAAAATAGAAAAGCAACATATAAAACTAATAAGAAGAAGAAGAATTTTCATTTCGTTTTCTTGAATTGATAATAAATGAAATTGCACAAAACATCAACCCGAATAAACGGTTCAGGTGCATCAATCAAAAAATAGTATCAAATCAGAAAAACGCAGTTTTGCAGATAGATATCCTGCAAACTAATCAACGGTGGAGAATAATATAAATAGCTATCAGTAGTGATTGCTATAGTATAATCAATCGCAATAAAATCAGATAATTCTATAACCGGAGGAGAAAGTTTTTCGAATGAAAAAGATAATGATGTTGACTTATAGTTGTCAACCAACTTAACCAACTTTACATCATCGCGGCAACATCCATTCGATTCGGATGTATGCATGCCACATTTACTGCATTCATCAGTTTGTACAGTATAGAATTTTACCGAGTCATAACGGTCCATACAGAAATGATAATTAACCATTATCCCACAGCTTACTGCAAAATAAATTATCAATGTTATGAATGCTAAAAACTTTTTCATTTAATTTACAAATATAAAGGCATTCTTTATGAATTCGAAACTTCTCACTTAAAACGTGGAAATCAACCGGAAATTGTCAGTTAGTTAACAAAACTCCACCATATACCCAAACGGAAAAGCATTCCAGGAAGCGGATAACCGGGAACTGAAAAATTGTTATTCGTAAACTTAAATCCATCCGCAAAATTGATTGTATTCAGATTTTCAACGCGGATAAAGGATTTAAAACTCCGGATCCTAAAATGAAGAAAAGCAGATATATCCGGCGTTGCATTACTAACTCTTGTAGAATCCTGGTAAAAGAATTGACCTAAAACGGGAGAATAATTATCGGCTTTATATGCCAAATGATACCTGGCTTCCAAACCCGTTGAAATATCCAGGTTTTTGAAAAATACTCCTTCAAAAGCAATTCGATTTCTTGTAAATAATAATGGAACATTAATCGGCGAATTCTCTGCTTTTTGCTGCAGGTAAACATCCGCATACCATCTCCAATGTTTTGATATGGGAATAATTTTTTGAACAGATATCTGGATAAGATTAATCAATGCCGACTCTTGTTTTAACTTATAAAAATCTTGCAGATAGCTATAATTACTCAAAAGATAATAATGACCTCCCACTTTTATTTTATATTTTGGCTGGTAAATTTCACCATAAATATGCGTTGAATTTTCTTTTACAAAACTTTTTGCTGCATCCAGATAGAAACTGCTTTTCTGGTTAAAAATAAATGAAGGGGTACGGTTTACATTTTCGAAACCAAGAGTGGCATAGGCTGTTGATTTCTTTCCAATTAATCTTTTCAAACGTAAGCCGGCATAATAATCTCCCGAATTATTCCCCGTTGCAAATAGTTCACCCGACAAATCCATGTCCCATTTCTGATTCCTGGTTTTGTTTCGGTAATTAACATGTAAGGATATATTTAAAAAAGATACAGAAGCAGAATCAAACTCACCTTTCAGGTTCTGTACAGTGGCACCCAGATTTATATATTGATACAGATTTTTAGGGTCCGGAAATTGATAGATCGAAAAGTCATTTTTCAATTCTTTCCAACGGTCATTCAAATTGACAGTATCAGCCGTACCCCTGATATTGATTTTATAGAAATCTTTGTAATACCTACCCGCCTGAAAATCAGTAAACCGATTATCGTAGGTATGATAATCGATTGTATGTTCGAACCGCAAACGAGGATAAAACAATGGGATACTAACCGTATCAATAACTAGTGAATCTTTTTTTCCAAAATCATATTGTTGTCTCATCAAAAAAGATACATCTTTATAAAAATTTCCGGTTTTTATTTTTGCACTGAAAAAATCTCTTCCAAAATCATTGTCACCGCCAATCTTGGTTGGGATGCTGAATCGTTTTTCATAAATTGGATCAGCCAGGTAGTCCTGATCTGTTTTGATTCCACCGTTTTCAGATGATTGAAGATTATTGGAAAGCAGCATAAAAAAATTATTATACCGAAGATTTTTGGATTGATACCAACTGGATACCTGGTAATTATTATGGTTTGTTTGCTGGTTTTTGAAAATGCCGGGAGAATTAATAAACCGGTATTTAAAAAATACATTCCAGTTTGGTTTTACATTCTGCGTATGTAAAACTTCTATCAATTGTTCTGTTCTTGATCCAATTAAATAAACCAATTCGGTGTAAGGCCTGGTGGTATTTAGAAACCATACGTTTTCAGCCTTTGCTTTATATATGTCAAATGCATGTTGTCCCTGATCCCATCCCGGCTTCATGATGGGTGAAAATAATATGGAACGGGACGCATTACCCAGGTTTCCCAATGAAACATTGGTAGCCGGCACCGGAAACCGGGTTGTAAAATCAATAATGGACGAATCGATATTAGCATGAAATGGAATATCCAGAAAACGATACCAAATAGTAATGGAATCCTCCGAATAATTTCTTTTTTTCAGAGAATCTAATTTCCCTGTACCAAGACTTCTGTTTCCCATATTAGATATTTGAGAAAAGCTTTGGTTAACAATTCCGGATCTGCGAATAGGATCCTGAGCTTGAACGGTGCTAAGTGAAAAGCAAAAAATTAATACAACTATATATGTAAAAAGAGTTTTCAGAAATCTACATTTCAAGATTAAAAATAAAGCAGTGTTTTGACAAGCTGCTTTAAAGAAAGTTAAATAAACTTTACAAGTTCCTTAAATATGGCTGTCAGTTTCGGTGCTGCTACATTAGCTGCTTCCAACACTTCGTTATGTGTAATTATATTTTCTTCTTCCCGGATACCGATATCCGTAATTACACTCATGGCAAAAACGGGTAAACCCATATGGTTTGCAACGATAGCTTCCTGCACCGTACTCATTCCTACAGCATCGGCACCCATTACATGAATCATTTTATATTCGGCACGGGTTTCAAAAGTTGGACCAGTAACAGCTACATAAACTCCTTCTTTCAAATCATATCCCAAATTTTTCGCTATTTCTTTTGCCTTTACAATAAATTCTTTTTTATATGGCTCACTCATATCTGGGAAACGAGGACCTAGTTCATCAATATTTTTACCTATTAACGGGTTATGTGTAAACATGGCAATATGATCATTAATGATCATCAGGTCACCCACTTTGAAAGATGGATTTACACCTCCAGCTGCATTCGACAATAACAAGGCTTTGATTCCTAATAATTTCATGACCCGTACAGGAAAAACAACATCCATGGCAGAATACCCTTCATAAAAATGAAAGCGACCTGCCATAGCCATTACCGTCTTTCCATTTAATTTTCCAAAAATCAATTTGCCCTTATGGCCAACTACTGCCGATTGATGAAAATGAGGAATTGTTCCATAGTCAATTTCCTTTTCAATTTCAATTTCATTGGTGAAATCTCCTAGTCCACTGCCAAGTACAATACCTATTTCCGGCGTCTCGGGATAAATGTTTTTTAAGAAAGCAACTGTTTCATTCAGTTTAATCATTTCAGGATGCGTCATAATGTCCAATTTTATAAAGTCTGCAAATATAACTGATATGAAATTTCAGTAAAGAATAATTACAAATAATTAATACCGATAAAATCCGCAGTTCTCCTCATCACAAAGCAAATTTTTAAGTACCGGATGTTTTAATATATCCACATAATCCATCCATTGATCATATTTGTTATTTGAAGATATGATTTTTATTTTCCGGTAAATAAGCCGGATGCCATGACTGTAGTCGACATACCAATCCACATGTCCGCTGTATACTGGTTGAATCGGATTTCCATCTGATTTATGCCAACCATAAATGGCAACCCGATCGTTTTTGGGATATTGCAATAATTTACCGGAGATTACTATATCTTTTTTAATTCCGGATATCAATCCGGATTTTCCTGCTCGCTGCTGTTCAATGATCTGATGATGCTGCATCATGGTTCCTGAACTGTCTCTGTCCTTGACCAAGGGGAATGGTGCTAGTTTTACAGAAGAATTTTTATAGATTTCATTAACAATTTTCCGGGTAGGTAAAAAACAATCGAAGACATCTGCAATTTTTTGAGCTGTTTTGGGCATCAACGGAACCCTTGCCCAATCAGCATTTGTGCCGATTGACAAATAATCCTTGCTGACAAATAGTATGGCTTCAATTTGCTGACCGTCCTTGTGGGTCATTGATATTTTTATTCGTTCAAATTTTTTAAGAAATGAAGGGATGTTTCCATCCAAAATACATTTTACTGCAAAAGAATCTCTTTGTGTAACTGGCATAGAAGAAACCATTTTGTAAAAATCTGAACCGGAAACAATTTCTATAGGTCTGGATGTTTTCAAAATTTTACCAGTTGAATGACAACCGCAACTAAATATCAAAAGAAGAATAAGCGTTATTCGATTCATTTATGAAAATTAAGAAATTGGATTGATGAATCAATTCTGAATAACACTCCGGTCAAATTCTCTTATCTTCGCAAAAATTTTTTCAACATGAATCTACACGAATACCAGGCTAAAGAGTTATTGAAGAAATATGGCGTAGCGGTACAGGAAGGCTATGCTTGCAGTACGGTACATGAGGCTGAAGAGGCGTATCGTCAGATAAAGACACAATTTGGTAGTAGTTTTGCTGTTGTAAAAGCACAGATTCATGCCGGTGGAAGAGGAAAAGGGACAGTAAAAGAGAATGGTATAAATGGGGTTAAAGTAGGTAAGTCATTGGAAGAAGTCAGCGGATATGTTCAACAACTTCTAGGAGGAACCTTGGTAACAATTCAAACAGGTGAAGCCGGTAAAGTAGTAAATAAAGTTTTGGTAGCACAGGATATGTATTATGATGGTCCAAGTACACGAAAGGAATTCTATCTGTCCATATTACTCGATCGTACTTCTGGTAAAAACGTTATTATATATAGTACAGAAGGCGGAATGAATATTGAAGATGTTGCCCATAATACGCCTGAATTAATTTTTAAAGAATTTGTTCATCCTTCAAATGGTCTGTTAGCATTTCAGGCCAGAAAAATTGCTTTCAATTTAGGATTACAAGGAACCGCTTTCAAAGGCATGGTTAAATTTGTTACAATACTTTACAATGCCTATATCGGATTAGATTGTGCCATGCTTGAAATCAATCCACTATTTAAAACAGCTGATGATAAAATTGTAGCGGTTGATTGTAAAATGGCATTGGATGAAAATGCATTGATGCGCCAGAAAGAATTGGCTTCATTACGTGATGTAACGGAAGAAGATCCAACTGAAGTTGAAGCAGGACAGTTTAATTTAAACTTTGTTAAACTGGATGGCAATGTTGGTTGTATGGTTAACGGTGCCGGATTGGCCATGGCAACCATGGACATGATTAAACTAAGTGGTGGCGAGCCGGCTAATTTCCTTGATGTAGGAGGATCTGCCAATGCACAGACTGTTGAAGCTGGTTTCAAAATAATTTTAAAAGACCCAAATGTAAAAGCGATCCTGATTAATATTTTCGGCGGTATTGTTCGTTGCGACCGTGTTGCACAAGGTGTAATCGATGCATATAAGAACTTAGGTAATATTCATATCCCTATCATTGTTCGATTACAGGGAACCAATGCAGAGGAAGCAAAAAAACTGATTGATGAAAGTGGGTTGAAAGTTGAGTCTGCTATACTATTAAGTGAGGCAGCAGAACTGGTTAAGAAAGCTGTAGCATAATTTAATTTCACAATCATTCATATAAAAAGGCTGCAAAGAATAAAATCTTTGCAGCCTTTTTGGTTTAAACAATTAAACAAAACCCTTATCCTGCAGGATCTGCAGGTGTATTGGTATTATTATCTCTTTCACGAAATGGATAAGGCATAAAGTTCCTGGTTCGCTCAGACGCAGGTCTGCTAAACCTCCTCATATCTTCTAATTTCAATCCAGACATATACATTTCAATGCAACGGTTACGATATATCTGATCCAATATTGCAGCTTGTGAAAAAGGGCCAACCATTGCTGTTAAATCAGCTCCAATTCCTAAAGGATCGCTTGCAGCTTTTTTAGTAACCACTTTATTTAATTCAACTAATGCATTTACTAAATCGGGAGAACTTTGACGGGCATAACATTCAGCCTTGATTAACGTAATTTCGCCTGGATAATAAACCGGATATGCAGTTGTGGTGGCTATTGCAAAGCCTTTCATTAAGAAACGGGAGGCAGATGAACCACTAAGAGCCATATAAAAAGGAACCCGTTTATCAGAAAGGTCGGGCTGTAAACTTCCTAATAATCCCATGGAAGAATCGATTGGTTGATATACATTAAAGTTTGATCCGGCAACATCATAGATAGGATTAGGATTTGCCGCTTCAAAATTTAATGTTGATCTTTTTGTAAGATCAACAAGATTTGCTGTAATTAAAGCCTGTGAAAAATTCCCGGCATTTAATTGATATCTTGCTTTCAATGCCAATAATGAATTACTAATGTCAACGCCTGCAGGAATTTTTGATGCAAAAGATGCACTTATCGGGTTGCTTGATATGGCTGATAAAGCATTGTCAATTACTGCTATTGCATTTTCAAAACCTTTTTGCCTGGCTACAAATGTTACATTGGTTCCATTACCAGCCGGAACATTCTCCCAAAACATAGCCATGTTGCCAATGGATAATGCTTTAAAAATGGAAGCATATCCAATCAAGCCACTGGCAACCCCTTTATCAGTTAATGCAGCTGCACCGGTAATAACTAAATCGGCATCAAAAATTATTTTATTACTACTTGTCCATAATCCGGACAGCATGGTATTGGTTCCATCTACTGTAGTTCCACCTGTGCTTAATTGAAACTCAGGCAAATTACCTGGATTCAATAAACGCAGTTCTTTAGTTACAAAGCCCGATGTGGAAATAACATTATATAAAGAACTTGCACGGCCCAATGAATAAACTCTTTGTAAACCAATACTCACTCCGGTCAAGCCTCTTTCTGATTCAAAAATTTTATCTGTAGGTGCTTTGTTTGGGTCACTGTAATCTTTTTTGCAGGAAGAAAGGGCTATTGCTAAAAATGCAATAAACATCCAATTCTTATACTTAATATTTGATAACATAATTTTTAGATTTTAGAATTAAAATTTAGCTTGAATACCCACATTGAATGTTTTAGGAATAGGCACAGATCCAAAGTCAATTCCTCTTAATATTGTACTTTGCCCGCCAGCATTCACTTCCGGATCGTATCCTTTATAATTATCAAATGAAATCAGGTTTCTTCCACTTATTGAAAGTACAAGACCGCTGAAAACATTTTTCACTTTTCCAAAATCATAACTGAGGGCCAATTCCCGAAGCTTTACAAAAGATCCGTCATCAATTCGCCATTCCTCAATTCCATAAATACCCAGGATATAACCTCTTGGTATTTGTCCCCGATGTTCCTGTTCTGCAACTTTACCATTTCCAACTCCTTGCCTGGTTCTCCAATCGGCATTAAAAACATCTACACCTTGTACTGCATCAAACTGTAAACGAAGACTTAATTTTTTATAACTAAATTCGTTCACCAAACTGGCAGTATAATCGGGATTTGGGTCACCGATTACTCTACGTAGAACAGTTCCGGAAGGAAGGCCGGCAGCATTTCTCGCTGTTGAGTAAACTAAGGGGCCGGTTTGCGTTCCTCTTTCAGTCTGAGGAATACCGCTTGTATTTTTTACCAGATTTCCACTTGCGTCAATTGCAAAGAAAGTACCGTAAAAAACACCAATAGGTTGACCTTCCAAAATAGCAACCGGTGCACCACCATTCGTACTTAATAAAGTTAAAGCTTGTCCTATTTTAACGGCTTTGTTTCTGTTTCTGTTATATATTCCGGTTACATCCCATTTGAAATCTTTTTTTCTAACAATTCCCAAGTTTAATACAAGTTCGATTCCTTTATTTTCGAGTGAACCAAAATTGTCTAACAAACTGGAGAACCCTGTAGTAGGTGCAATCACCCTGTTTATCAAAAGATCTTTTACTTTCTTGACATAATAATTAAATTGAACACCTACCCTGTTTTCAAGAAAACTTAGATCTGTACCAAGTTCAATTTCTGTTTGTCTTTCGGGTTTTACATTTGCATTAGCCAATGTAGAACTGGAAAAGAAAGAAGTTCTTCCAAGGAATCCAATACTTGAATACGAATTGAAACGATCATAAGGTCCGATACCGGTAAGGTTTCCTGATTCACCATAAGCCATTCTTAGTTTAAATAAATCCCACCACTTGGAAACACTTAATTTATCCCAGAAATCAGTTTCTGAAAGGATATAACTTCCGCTTCCTTTAAAATAAACCTGGCTTCTTTCATTTGAACCGAAAACAGAAGACCCATCCACCCGCACTGCACCAGTTACAAAAAGGTTGTTTTTGAATTTAAAATTTTGTTGTAAATAAGCTCCTGATATGGATAATTCACCACGGCTATCTACACTTGGCAATGCGGTGCTAGCTCCCGAAACTGTTTCAATAATTGGCGGCAATCCTCTTCCCTGTAATAAACTGTAATTTGATTTTTCGTACTGAACAGAATATCCAACCTGTGTTGTTGAATTTAAGTCGTCATTAATCCTGGCCTGGTAGGTTGCATTAAATTCATTATTAATTTGAAAATAATTGTTGTTTGCAATACTTGCATATCCATTCTGTGCAGGATCAAGTGACAAACCACCCCCAAAAAATGCCGTATTAACCGGGTAAGGGAATGGAGGTATCAGTGTCATTCCATTTTGTGAATAATTGTCAATACCCATTGTATAATCAAATGATAAATTCCTGATGGGTTTCCATTTCAACCCTGTTGATGCAAGAATGCGGTTTGTTTCCTGTCTTTGTTTTATTTCCTCAATTACTGAAACAGGATTTGCTCTTTGTCTTTCTCCAATTACTTGAATGTTCCCATTTGCATCCCGTTTTTGTATATCATGAAAATTTCCAATAATGTTTATAGAATTCATTGGTGAGAAAAAAGAATTTCCATCTGGCTTTTCATTTGATACACTGTTAATATAATTTAGACCTAAAGTAAAACTCAATTTATCATTGATAACCTGATCGAGATTACTTCTAAAACTGAATCTTTTGAAATCTGTATTTTTTATTATCCCCTCATTCGAAAAATAAGAAGCTGAAGTATAATATTTGGTTTTATCCTTACCTCCGCTTACTGAGACAGTATTATCGGTACCGATAGCAGTTTG
>JAYWCV010000252.1:0-2236 GCA_043780275.1 Chitinophagaceae bacterium | reverse complement strand
CTTTTACCTGCACCGTCGGTAATGGCAACTTTATAAACGGTTTCTTTTTTAAGTTTATGACTTAGGATAAGCTCGATATAATTATCACCGGGTAATACTAATTTAGTAGCATTGTCCATTACAATCCCTTCTGCGTTTAAAAATTCAATTGTTGCATCATACCCCATATCAAAAGAAGTGTATTTGATATAGAGTTTGGAGCCATCAATATAATAGGTTCCCTTAAGTTCATTTTCAAGCAACAGGTAATTGGTATTTACCGGTGTAACAGGGATTGATGCAGCACCGGCGATGGTAAATGTCCATACTTCAGTTTTACCAGCATAACTAAACCCATTTTTTGCAATAACCTGCCAGGCATAGGTTTTAGCGGTATCAAGCCTGGAAAAACTTGCAGGGTAATTGAAGTTTGGCTGCGGTATATTAGTATTGGCATATACCGGTATATTAAATTCAATAGCCTCGGCAGCAGATTGCCCTCCGGATACTTCCGATATAATTAGGTCGTAATTAAGGTTACTGAACATATTAACAGGCGTAGGGGGCATCCAGACAAAAAATGGATAAGGTGAATTTTCCTGACTATTATCGGCAGGAGAAATTAGTAAAGGAGGACTAAGCGGGTCGACAGTAAATCGGATACATTCATTTGCTACAACCGTTTGACTTTCTCCAATGCCACCTAGCACCTGATAGCAGGCAATATAATTTCCAACCGGTAGAAAGGTTCCGGAAAATTCAGGATTGGTGAAATTATAAACGATGGGTTGAACCAGTTGATTGGTCAGCAATTTTACACCCTCACCAAGCAGGATGGATCCTGATGAAGCAGACAATAATTCCTGATTGGTCGTAGCATCCTGAAGCGATAGTTTTATAGTTAGGTCCAGTATTCCGGGCTGGCTGCTTATCAAACTCAGGTTTCACAACTGCTCTTTTTGGAGCATACCTCCGGCTGGTAATTGGATGTTAATAGTTACCTGCGTCTGCAAAGTAGTTGGCAGTATAAAGCAACCAAAAATTAGTATACTTTTAAAAAAAATTATAGGTTTCAATTGCAGCATAATTAAAAATATTTATACCAGGATAATCTCCCGATTTCAATTGGAAATAATGAATGACCTGTAGTAGGTAAATAACTTTTCTCGTACTGAAATTGCAGCCTTCCAATACCCGGCACCTCCATCATCAGCTGCGCCCTTTGGCCCCAGCAAACCTCGCCTCCCTGCACTTGGTTATACTTTGCACCAAGCCCAAATTTTAAAGACCGCATAAAAGAATAATCGCAGGAACCTTCTGTGGTTGTATATTGTATTCCACCCTGGCTATTAAAAGCAAAGCCAGCTTGCAGCAGAAATTTTTTAAGATAAAAACTTTGCAAGCCGTAATAGCTAATTCCTTTATACAATACAAAGCCAGCATTGGTAGCCTTATTAAAATATCGGTTATACACCAACATGCTGTTCAGCTGCATTTTTTTAAAGAAATAATTGTAGGAGATTGAACCGTTAAGCAGGTAATAGGCATTCTCTCTTACCGTTTCCTTATCTACTAAAAACAACTGGGTACCGGGAAAATATCCAAGGCTCAATATGGGATATTTTGGAAACCGAAGATTTACGATAAGACTTTTAAATACTGTACTGGTCTTATATGTTTTTTCTGTAAATGGATTGGTAAAATCATTACGCCTCAACATGCCGGTAAGCGTGAGTTTACGTTTAAAGAAATCCTGATCTGCTCTTGCAAGCCATGCTGTTTGGTCTGTATTGTAACTAAATAAGCTGAATGACTGAAAACTTTGCCCCGTTTTTCTGTAAAAACCGCTTAACCTAGTGTTGGTCGCAATTATTAAAGTGCTGGCTTTAATATTGATACCCAGATTTGATTGATCTGAAAATGTCCAAAGAACTCCAAGTTGCTTATCGGTTTGCAGGTTGCTGAAATAAGGCTTGGTAGATTTAGCCACTTCAAAACTGACAGCGGTATTTTCATCTTTTTTAAATATGGATTCAAGGGAATAGCCAATTATACCAATGCTGGTCTGTACATTATTATTATTATTATTTACGGTATTTTCAGGTGCATTTTTTTGCCCTTTAAATACGGTTAATATTAAGGCCCTCCTATCCGGATTTCCGGTTCCAATTCTTGCCAATAATAAATATTGACCGCTTGTCTTTACATTTTTGTTATAGAAATCTCTAAACTGGTAATTGATTTTGCCTGCTGCAAA
>JAYWCV010000251.1:0-7937 GCA_043780275.1 Chitinophagaceae bacterium | reverse complement strand
ATTGTTCATCCGGCAACCCTGAAAGATGCTGATGAATGGATGAAAAAACAACATTCACCTTACATCATAAAAGAAGCCGCATTGATTTTTGAAAGTGGTTCAGAAAAAATGCTGGATCATGTAATTGCCGTGTCAGCACCGGTTTCGTTACGAATAAAAAGGGTCATTGAACGGGATGGGATCACGGAAGAAGATGTGCTGAAAAGAATGAATGGTCAATTGAACGAAGAAGAAAAATTAAATCGTAGTAATTACATTATTTATAATGATGAAGTGCAATTACTGATTCCCCAGGTTATTAAACTGCATGAATTATTTCTTTCTTTAAAAAATTGATTTTACTTTTTCATTGAAGTGCCGCTAATGCATGTTTAATTTTAGCAAATCCATTTTCGATATTTTCCATATTGTTTGCAAAAGAAATCCGAATACAATTTGGATTTCCAAAAGCAGAACCGGTCACTGTAGACACATTGGCTTTTTTCAGAAAATACATACACAATTCATCCGCATTATGGATAATGTCTGTTCCATCAGATTTTCCGAAATAAGATGAGATTATTGGAAACACATAAAAAGCACCAGCCGGCTCCGTACAAATCATTCCGTGAATTTCACTAACCAGTTGCATGACTCTTGTTCGTCTTTTCTTAAACTCTGCTACCATGTCCATGGTTGGCTTCAGATCGGAAAGTAAAGCAGTTATTGCAGCTCTTTGTGTAATAGTATTTGCACCACTGGTAAACTGTCCCTGTAATTTTTCACAAGCTTTCACTACCGCACTGTTTGCAGCAATATATCCCAACCGGTAACCTGTCATGGCATATCCTTTACTCAAGCCATTTATAACAATCACCCGGTCTTTGATAAAATCAAATTGAGCAATGCTTTCGTGTTTACCTATAAAATTAATATACTCATAAATTTCATCTGAGATAATAAAAATGTTCGGATATTTTGAAAAAACATCGGCCAGTGCTTTTAGTTCATCTTTGGTATAAACCGATCCGGTAGGATTGCAGGGAGATGAAAAAATAAACAACCTTGTTTTATCTGTAATATTTTGCTCCAACTCATCAGGAGTAATTTTATAATCATTTTCCAATTTTGCATTCACCAATACCGGCTTACCCTCAGCCATTTTTACGATTTCAGAATAGGTAACCCAATATGGTGTTGGAATAATAACTTCATCGCCTTTACTGACCACTGCCAATACTGCATTGGCCAGGCTTTGTTTTGCGCCGGTAGAAACCAGGATATTCTCCGGCTTATAATCCAATTCATTATCTCTTTTCAACTTTACACAAATGGCCTCCCTCAAATCGGGATAACCGGCTACAGGAGGATAATGGCTCCAGTTATCATCAATTGCTTTTTTTGCAGCTTGCTTAATATGTTCAGGAGTGTCAAAATCAGGTTCACCCAGGCTCAAATCAGTAATATCAAAACCCTGAGCTCTTAATTCCCGGCCCAATTTGGCCATTTTTAAGGTTTCGGGTTCATTAAAAAGTTCTAGCCGGGATGATAATTGCATACATTAGAATTTTAAAGCAGCAAATGTAAGGATTCATGATAAAAATATTTTACTTATATCAATCATAAGTCAAACACATTGACAAGGTTATATTTTTATATTTTCCCATTTATAGAAAACGAATTGAATATACCCATTTCACTTGTTCAAAAACAATTATTTCTGCTGCATTTTATATATCGTAAAAAGCTATCTTTGCCCCTCTTTAAAATTTTTTGAAAACAATTTCGTATGCAACTCAAAGGTTTAATTCGTTTTTTCACGATCTTATTGATCATATACTCTGTTTATCAACTTTCTTTTACATGGATTGTACGCAATCATGAAAAAAAATTGGAAGCAAGTGCACAGGCTTTTGTAAAATCTAATTTTCCTTCGGCGGAAGTGAAATACCCCGGAAACAAAGAGTTACAAGCTGTTTATCAAGATTCGCTAAATGTTTTTTATACGGATAGATTGAAACGTTTAGTTGACAGTACAAAAGATGTAACAGTTACCTATGGCCCTGCTGGAGCTATGAGTTATAAGCAAGCCAAAGAAAATGAATTAAATCTGGGTCTTGATTTGCAGGGTGGAATAAATGTAACCATGGAAGTTGAGTTGGTTGGATTACTAAAATCAATGTCCAATAATTCAAAAGAACCTGGTTTTCAAAAAGCACTGGTAAATGCAGATATCCGTAAAGCAAACAGTAATGCCGACTTTATCACCTTGTTTGTAGAAGAATACAAGAAATTGAACCCAACCGGGAAATTAGCTTCCTTATTTTCTACTGCCAACCAGGATAAAATAAAAATTGGAGATTCAGATGATAAGGTAATTGCAGCTTTAAGAGTAGAAGCCAAAGATGCTTTTGAAAGGACTTTCCGTGTTATGAATACCCGTATCGACCAATTCGGTGTTGCTCAGCCAAATATCAACCCCGATCCGGTTAAAGGAATTATTACCGTTGAATTACCCGGTGTTCAGGATCAGGATAGAGTAAGAAAATATTTACAATCATCTGCAAACCTTCAGTTCTGGGAAGTGTATAATATTGGAGAAATTGGTCAGAATATTCAATCCGCAGATGAAGCTTATAATACTTTATTAGGCGGAAAATCTGCTACAGACACTAGTGTGGCAAAAACCGTTGTTGCGGAAGCTAAAAAAGATACCGGCAGTGGTAAGCTTTCTGAAGAACTTAGTAAAACACCAGCTTCCGATACGGCAAAAACATTAAGTACTGCAACTACCGAAAAACATACACTGGCAAAATATATCCAATTCATCCCACCTTATCAAAATGAGAAAGGAGCCGTATCTTATAATTCAGCAATTGGAATGGTGAATGTTAGAGATTCATCTTTAGTACGTTCTTATTTAGAAACAGAAGGTATCCGAGCTAATTTTCCTTCCGACATCATCTGGATGTATGGAATGCCATCTGGCCAGGATAAAGCACAAAAAGATTTCCTTCCTTTATATGCTATCAAGACTTATGGTCGTGAAAAAGCAAAATTAGAAGGTGAAGCCGTTGTAGATGCTCGCCAGGATTATGATCCAACAACCGGCCAGGTACAGGTTACCATGAAAATGAATAACCTAGGTACAAGAATATGGGCTGATATGACCCGTGATAATATTGGCAAACCCATTGCTATTGCATTAGACAATATCGTTTATTCAGCGCCTAATGTAAACAGTGTAATTGATGGTGGCAACTCAAGTATCTCCGGTGGATTTACAGAACAGGAAGCACAGGATCTTTCAAATATTTTAAAAGCAGGTAAATTACCAGCACCAGCTAAAATTGTTCAGTTTCAACAAGTAGGGCCAACTCTTGGAAAAGAAGCAGTAAAGGGTGGTTCTCTGGCATTCCTGATATCATTCATTGTTATCTTCATTCTGATGCTTGTATATTATAATACCAGCGGATGGATTGCAAACATTGCCTTGATATTAAACTTATTATTCACGGTAGGTGTATTAACCGGTTTAGGAGCTACGCTAACTGCACCAGGTATTGCCGGTTTAGTATTAACCATCGGTATGGCAGTAGATACCAATGTAATCATATACGAACGTATAAAAGAAGAGTTGACCAAGGGAAAAACTTATTTACAAGCAATCAAAGACGGGTATTACCGTTCATTACCTCCGGTTTTGGATGCACACGTAACAACCTTATTGACGGCCATCATATTATTTTATTTCGGTCTAGGACCGGTAAAAGGATTTGCAACAACACAGATCATTGGTATTTTATTATCTCTTTTCTGCGGAATCCTGGTAAGCCGTTGGGTTACTGATTGGTTTACAAATAAAAATCATCACCTAAAATATTTTACCGGAGTTTCTAGTAAAATTTTCAAACATGCCAGTTTCAAATTCATTGAATACCGCAAGTATTCATATGGAATTTCTGTTGCTGTATTGATTTTAGGTATTGCAGCTATCTTCAACGGATTCAACGAAGGGGTTGAGTTTAGTGGAGGAAGAAGTTATATTGTTCGTTTTGATAAAGCGGTAAATGTAGAACAGGTTCGTGATGACCTGAAAGCTTCTTTTGGTGAAAATCCGGTTATTAAAACCATCGGAGCTAACAATCAATTAGACATTACAACTTCTTACCTGATTAAAGAAACAGGTGTACAAGTTGACTCTTTGGTTGAATCGAAATTAATTGCCGGCTTAAAGAATCATCTTCCTTCAAATATCAGTTACGAAAAATTTGATACAGATTATAAGATGGGATCTAAAACTGTTTTACCTACCATCTCCGATGATTTGAAGGCGGGTGCTAAATGGGCAACATTCTGGTCAATTTTATTAATCACCCTTTATATATTCATCCGTTTCCGCGACTGGAGATATTCATTAGGAACTATCGTCGCATTATTGCATGACGTATTAGTTACTTTAGCTGTATTCTCATTCCTGAAAAATGTGGTTCCATTCCCATTAGAGATAGACCAGCATTTCATTGCCGCTATTCTTACCGTAATTGGTTTCTCTATGAATGATACCGTCATTGTATTTGACAGAATTCGTGAATACAGCAGAGAATTGAAAGGCACTACCAAAACAGTTATTATCAATAGTGCTATTAATGATACATTAAGCCGCACAGTTATGACTTCTGTGACCGTGTTTATTGTAATCCTGATACTTTTCATCTTTGGTGGTGAAGTAACCCGTGGATTTTCATTTGCCATGTTAATTGGAATCGTAACCGGTATTTACTCTTCTATATTTGTAGGTGCCCCAATTTTGATCGATATTGGCCGGAACAAACCATTGGGTAAGGCAGATCTTTTACCGGAAGAAAAAACGAAGGTTAAAACAAGCTTGGCCAAATAATAAATTAATTGTTTACCAATAGAAAACCCCGTCTCGTTTTAAACGAAACGGGGTTTTTGCTGTTTATTTCAAAAAAAATTAAACGGCAAATGAAGTGCCACAACCGCAGGTTGAACTGGCATTTGGATTTTTAAAAGTAAATCCTCTGTTACTCAACCCATCTTCCCAATTTATTTCCATTCCTAGTAAATAAATTTCATGGGCCGTTTTCATTACATATTCAATTCCGGAAAACGAATACATAGTATCACCTTCTTCTTTGTTATCAAAACCTAAAACATAAGTCATTCCGGAGCAACCTCCACCCTTTACGGCAACCCGAAGAACCTGGCTTTGGTCAAAATCTATCTGTTGAGTTATTCGCTTAATTTCAGCAATAGCTGTATCGGAAAAACTAACCGGGCTTAATAATAATGTTTCCATACAGCAAAATTAAACCATTTTCTTTTGATGTTTCGAAAGCCTTTTATTAAAAGCAAATCGGATACGAACTTCCTTTCCTATTTTTGTCTGCCCTAATAAGATATACATGGATACAAATACCCTTAGTTTGATTGTTTCTTTAGTTGCATTAGTCATTGCATTGGCTACCTTTTTTTTATGGAACCAGCATTCCAATAAAAAATCTGCCGGACCTTCCGATTCATTCAGTTCAAAGCCAATGCAGTTGCAGGCTTACGAGCGATTAGTTATTTTAGCAGAAAGGCTTTCCTTAACCAACCTGGTGAGCAGAAATTATCATGCAAATATCAGTGCTAAAGAAATGCAGTTTATATTAATCGAAAACATTAAACAGGAATATGAACATAATATTTCACAACAAATTTTTGTAAGTGCAATAGCCTGGGATACCATTAATAAATTAAAAGAGCAGAATATGCTCATCATTAACCAAGTTGCGGCTACACTTTCTGTAGAAGCTCCTGCGAATGATTTGAACAAGGCCATCCTGGATTTTACCATGATGCAAACCAAAGAACCATTGCATAAAATTGTTTTGGAAGCAATCAGTTTTGAAGCAAAAAAAATGATGAAGTAAATTAATACTATGGATAATTCTAAAAGAACAACAGACAGTGGTATTGATATAAAAAAGATCTATTCTACTCCGGTTGAAATGAATGAAGAATCCGGTGAATATCCATTTACCCGTGGAGTTCAACATGATATGTATCGTGGTAAACTGTGGACCATGCGACAATATGCCGGTTTCAGCACGGCCGAAGAAAGTAATAAACGATATCATTTTCTATTATCTCAGGGAGTAAAAGGATTAAGTGTAGCATTCGATTTACCAACACAGATTGGTTACGATAGTGATCACTCCATGGCAGACGGTGAAGTGGGAAAAGTTGGTGTTGCCATAGACAGCCTGGAAGACATGCAGGCCCTTTTTAAAGACATCAAACTGGAAGAAATCAGTACTTCCATGACCATTAATGCAACAGGCTATATTCTGCTTGCATTTTATGTAGCCTTAGCCAAACAACAGGGAGCCGATTTAAAAAAACTTACCGGAACTATTCAGAATGACATTTTAAAGGAATATGCTGCCCGTGGAACGTATATCTACCCTCCTAAGCCATCGATGCGCATCATCACAGATATTTTTGAATGGTGCAGCCAGGAGTTACCAAAATGGAATACCATTTCAATCAGCGGATATCATATCCGTGAAGCAGGTAGTACAGCTGTACAGGAAATAGCTTTTACATTGAGTAATGGAAAAGCGTATGTAGAAGCAGCGATTAAAAAAGGGCTTGATATAAATGTATTTGGAAAAAGACTTTCCTTTTTCTTTAATGCCCATAATAATTTATTTGAAGAGGTGGCCAAGTTCAGGGCAGCAAGAAGAATGTGGGCAAAAATGATGAAAGACCTTGGAGCAACAGATCCTAAAGCAATGATGCTCCGTTTTCATACACAAACCGGAGGCAGTACTTTAACAGCACAGCAACCACTGAATAATATTTCGAGAGTTACCATACAAACCCTTGCTGCCATATTAGGTGGCACACAATCATTGCACACGAATGGGTATGATGAAGCATTGAGTCTGCCCACTGAAGAAGCCGCAAGTATTGCTTTACGTACACAACAGATTGTAGCTTTCGAATCTGGCATAGCCGATACAGTAGATCCTCTTGCCGGATCTTTTTTTGTAGAGACTTTGACCAATGAAGTAGAAGAAAAAGCATGGCAATTGATTGAAAAAATTGATGCGATGGGTGGAAGTGTAGAAGCCATTGAACAGGGATTCATACAAAATGAAATTGCCCGTAGCGCATACGAATACCAACGCAATATTGAATCGACAGAAAAAATTATTGTCGGGGTAAATAAATTTCAACGTGAAGACGAAAAATCGATTCCGCTTTTAAGAGTGGATGATTCTATCAGACAGGTACAAATCGACAAATTGATTGAGCTGCGCAATCGAAGGGATCATGCAAAATGCGACAATATTTTGCAGCAACTCAATGATACTGCATCCAACGGTGACAACATTATGCCCATCGTTATTGAAGCGGTTGAAAACCTTTGTACATTGGGTGAAATTGCTGATACACTAAGAGAAATTTATGGGGAACATAAATAAGAGAACTTTAAAATAAAGAAACCCCGAATTAAGTAACTCGGGGTTTCTTTTTAAAATAGCTTGGTTTTATTTTTTAGGATTCAGAATATCATTAATTCTTTCCAATACATCCTGCAAATGATATTTGGTTTTGTTGTCTGAATAAGCAGGCAAAGAAGAACGAATTTCAGAAGCCAAGATTCTTAGCTGTGCTTTTGTAATTGAAATAGCATCACTGTTTTTGGAAATGCTTGCAGTAGCCTGGAAAAATCCTCCACCTCCTCCAATGGTTATTATATTTGGAGATGATGGTTCTAAAATGTCTCCCATTTTTTCAACAAAATATTTTTGCAGATTCCTACGATATTGATCAATCGGTTTATGAGAAGCTAATTCACTCCAGATACCCTTGCGCAAATCCGTTATCATTTCATCCAATGTATATGCATCTTTCGGACTCTCTGCTTCAAATCGTAAAAG
>JAYWCV010000250.1:0-5825 GCA_043780275.1 Chitinophagaceae bacterium | reverse complement strand
CAAACTACTGTGATAATTTTCTTCAACGCCCAAATCACTCAATAAGCTTCCGGCATTGCTTTCCGATTCATATCCACCCATTTCACCAAATTCACTTTCCAACTCACCGGCTTTCATGCCATCGGCTTCGGTAAAATCTTCTTTTGCATAAATGGCTTCCCTGTCCTGCATCACAGACCACATTTTACTATGACCCATCAACACCGTATTTAATACGGTGCACTCATCAAATTCAAAATGGTTTTGTTTCAACACGGCCATTCTTTCTCCAGGTGATATTGAAACAGTTCCTCGGTTAGGTTCAATTTCTCCACTCAGAATTTTTATAAAGGTAGACTTACCAGCACCATTGGCTCCAATTACACCATAGCAATTCCCTTTTTGAAAACTCAGGCTTACTTCATCAAATAAGACTCTTTTACCATACGAAAGGGTAACGTTATTAACACTGATCATTATGCATTCGATTTTTAAGGTCGCAAAGGTAGGTTATTACAGGGGAAGAAAGAAGGCTGTGAAGAATGTAATTGTTGAAGTGGGGTTTAATGAAAACCCCCGAAAGAAATCTTTCAGGGGTTTTTGTGCCCGGGACTGGAATCGAACCAGCACATCCTTGCGAACGGCAGATTTTGAGTCTGCTGCGTCTACCAATTCCGCCACCCGGGCTTACTGAGTTTTGAGTTTTAAAGTTAATAAGTTCAGACAATGCTGACTGGTCAACTCAAGAACTAAAGAACTAAAGAACTTTCCTTTTGGGGTTGCAATATTACATCATTCCATTTAATTGTTGCACAATCCGGTTTAAATATTTTTTCTTGAAATAATATTCCTTTACTTGCAACAGTTCTTTTTCGGTATGAAGAAGTTCATTATAATTTTCAATAATTTCTTTAACTGGTTCATAAATTTCATTTTGCAATTGTATAATACGATTTTTCAGTGATGTATATTCTGTTGACGATTCATTCATTTTCTGATCCATCAACTCTTCATTTATTTCCATCACTTCCATTAAAAAATCGGCGGGTAATTGATATTTCTCCTCTTCCTCTAACAGGTTATTTAATTGTAAAACATATTTGATGGTTTCATCGTTTTTCTGAAAAGTTTTAAATGCTTTATTTAAAAATGCTGATTTCTCCAAAACTTCCAGTTGTTCTTCTTCAGTTCCGTTGATGAAATAGTCGGGATGATGTTTTTTGCTTAATTCAAAAAAACGTTTACTCAAACCGGCCATGTCTACCTGAAGTTGTACCGGAATTTCAAACAGTTCAAAATAGTTCATGAATTTTTTTAATATTTAAAATTACATTTGTCTGGAATGTCAGCAAAAATACCAATATGATCAGAATCGGGCTTATTAAAGAAGGAAAAATACCGGAAGATAGCAGGGTAGCACTAATTCCGTCGCAATGCAAATGGTTGAGTCAGCATCATAAAGAAATTCAAATTGTTGTAGAACACTCTGCCGGCCGATGTTTTAGTGATGAAGAATATAAAAGAGCCGGCATTGAAATCTGTGATGATTTGACAAATTGCGATATTCTTTTGGGTATAAAGGAAGTACCTCCGGCACAATTGATTCCGAATAAAACATATCTATTTTTTTCTCACACACGTAAAAAGCAAAAATATAATCAGCCTCTTTTACAGGCAATCATCAAAAACCGGATAACGTTGATCGATTATGAATGCCTGGAGCATGAAGATGGTCAGCGTATCATTGGATTTGGTTTTTTTGCCGGTGTGGTTGGTGCACATAATGGCATTATGGTTTATGGTAAACGTACAGGTAATTTTAACCTGGAAAGGGTTTATAAGCAAAGAAGTTTCAGGGAACTGATACATACTTATTTCGGGTTGCATTTTCCCAATGTAAAAATTGTAGTAACAGGTTCCGGACGGGTTGCTCATGGCATTATTGAAGTGTTGAACCTGATGGGTATACATGATGTAGAGCCAATGGATTTTATTGAAAAAAGTTACAGTTACCCGGTTTATACGCAATTGAAAGGTGCCGATCTTTACCGGCATAAAACGCTGGGAAATTATTCAAGAGATGATTTTCATACAAATCCTCAACAGTACGAATGTAAATTTTTGCCCTATACAAATGTGGCCGATATATTAATGAATGGTGTGTATTGGGAGAAAGGCTTTCCACGTTTATTTGAAAAAGAAGATGTGACAAAGGAAAAATTCAGCATTAAAGTAATTGCCGATATTACGGATGATGAAAACGGTTCGGTGCCAATTAACCTGGGAGATCAGACCATTGAAGACCCTGTTTATGGTGTAGACAGAAACACGTACGTGAAAACAGAACCATATTTAACCAACTCAATTGATGTAATTGCGGTAGGAAATTTGCCCAATGAATTGCCCCGTGATGCTTCCCGTTATTTCGGAGAGCAACTGATCAAATATGTATTGAAAGATCTGGTTGAAAATGGCTCTGATATCATTGAAAGAGCAACTATTATAAAGGAAGGAAAATTGACAGCACATTTCAATTACCTGAAAGAATATGCGGAAGAAAATTTATAAATTCAAATAATAATCTTTCAGTAATGCAATAAACTCTTCCGTGTATTGCATCTGGTTATTGCAAATGGAAATTTCTGATTCTTTTACTGAAACTGAACCTGAATGACCACCGGATATAATCATTCTGAAATAAGCATGTTTTGTGGATTGCCTCACCCGGATTTTTTCGTGCATAAAAAGTTGATTCTCTTTCAATGCTTTTTCGACATGTTTTTCTCTTTTAAATGCCAGCAATAAAAAAAAAGTTCCATCGGCTTTCAGATTGTTTTTTATCAACACACACAAATCTGCAATTAACAATCCCGAACTGTGATGGGCTATGTTTTTTTTATGATCGGATGATTCTATTTCAGTTTCATAGAATGGCGGATTGCTGAAAATAAGATCGTAATTTTTTGAAAATACATATCCGTTTGCATCAGCATGAATAAGCTGAATCCGATCATTCCAATCCGATAATCTGATATTTTCTTTTGCCTGCTCAGAAGCATTCGCATCTATTTCAATAACATCTATAATACTGTCATTATGTTTTTGTGCAAACATTAAAGAAAGCAATCCTGTTCCGCCACCAATATCCAGGACATCTGATTTTTCCTTCAATGAGTTTGATGCAATCAATGCTCCGAACAAACATCCATCTGTTGTTACTTTCATCGCAGATCGATCCTGATGAATAATGAATTGTTTGAAACGGAAAAATGAATTAGCCATATTTCATGATAATCTTTTTACCAGCTTGCCCTTGCTGTAGCACTGACTGTAAGTGGAGAAAAATCTTTTTCCAGAAATTTATAATAACCGGTAATGGCAATCATGCCTGCATTATCGGTACAATATTGAAAGGAAGGAATAAATGTATTCCAATGATATTTTTTACCCGACTCTTCCAAAGCAGCCCGGAGTCCGCTGTTTGCCGAAACACCGCCTGCAATACAAATATTTTTAATGCCGGTTTGCAGTGTGGCTTTTTTTAATTTATTTAAAAGAATAGTGACGATGCGTTTTTGTATTGAAGCGCAGATATCGTTCAGGTTTTTCTCAATAAAGTCGGGATCTTTTTTACTGTTTTCCTGCAGGAAATAAAGGATGGCTGTTTTTACTCCGCTGAAACTAAAATTCAATCCGGGGATTTGTGGTTCCGGAAATAGAAACCGATCCGGATTTCCATCTTTTGCATATTGATCAATCAATGGGCCACCTGGATAGGAAAGTCCAAGTAGTTTTGCAGATTTATCAAATGCTTCACCGGCTGCATCATCAATCGATTCACCAATTACTTTCATATTGGAAGGCGATTCGCAAAGAACGATTTGCGTATGTCCACCACTGACAGTGAGGCATAAAAAAGGAAAAGCAGGTTTCGGATCGTCAATCAAATTAGCCAGCACATGTGCCTGCATATGATGTACGGCTATCAATGGTTTGTTTAAAGCCAGTGCCAGAGATTTGGCGAACTGAGTGCCTACCAGTAGTGAACCGATTAATCCGGGCGCCTGCGTGAAAGCAATAGCATCTATTTGGTCCAAATCTATGCCAGCTTTTTGCAAAGCGGCATCCACAACAGGAACAATATTTTGCATATGTGCACGGGATGCCAATTCAGGTACAACACCGCCGTACTGTTCATGTATCGCCTGACTAGCAATTACATTGGATAAAATTTTTCCGTCTATACATACAGCTGCCGAAGTATCATCGCAAGAAGATTCAATGGCTAATATGCATATCGTTTTTTTATCTGAAATTTTCCGATCTGCCATAATGCAAAACTAATTGATTGGACTTTGCTTTTCATGCAGAATACATTTCAAGCAAAAAAAAATTTAGGATCTGATTGCCACTACCGGGTCCATTTTTGCAGCCTGCGCTGCAGGGATAATGCCGGCAAGAATTCCCACACTCAGGCATACTACAAAAGACAATACCAGGTTTGAAAGGGAAATATAGATTGGGAAATTGAGTAAATGAGTCAAAATCTGTGTGAGAATAAATACCAGGAACAAACCAATCATTCCACCAATGATGCATAGAAAGGCAGATTCCAGTAAAAACTCTATCATGATCATCTGTCGTTTAGCTCCAATCGCTTTTTTAAGTCCTATCTGGCTGGTTCTTTCCCTTACGGTTACAAACATGATATTGGCTACGCCAAACATGCCTACAATCAGGGAGAGTATCGCAATGGCCCAACCACCCATATTTACACTGGAAAAAACCTGGTTCATCACTTCGCTGAAATCATTAATATCGTTCAAGCTGAAATCGTCATCCTGTGTGGGTTTTAATTTGTGAATAGCTCTCATTGTCCCGGTCAATTCATCTTTTAAAGCAACCGAACTCGTTTTTTCGTTTCCTTGTATCATAATCAACGGATTCGCTTTTCGTTCATCCATGAAGGTTCTTGCAAAACGATACGAGACAATCATACTTTTATCGAATTGCCAGCCGCCCAACATAGTACTTCCTTGTTTTTTAATAACGCCAATGACCAATCCTTTTTTTCCTTTAAAAGAAACAATTTTTCCAATGGCTCTTTCCGGATTATCAAATAGTTTTTCGGCAATTTCGTTTCCAAGAATAACTACGTTGTTTCCACTTTCAAAATCAGAAGCACTTATAAATCGTCCCTGATTAATTTCAAACGGTTGAATTGTATTAAATTCTTCAGAAACACCATAAAATTGAATCCCGGAAAGGGAGATATCATCATATTCCAATTTATCGCTTGCCTGAATTTTAAAAGCAATATTTTGAGCAGAAGGAGATCGTTCTTTAATCTCTTTCATTTCGCTGTATTTCGGAAGCGGTCGTTTGATGAATTTCCACCAGGGGAAATTGTTTCCACCTCTGCCCTGTGTATAATCCCATTTATCGAGATAAAGGGTGTTGTTACCCATCGATTTTATTTCGTTCTGAATATTTTTCTCCAGGCTGCCTACCGTTGCCAATACACCGATAATGCAAAAAATACCGATGGTTACTCCAAATAAAGAAAGGAATGTACGTAGCTTATTCTTTCCTAATTCGTATAAAGCCAGTATAAAACTATTGTATGTTATTTCTAAAAAACGACGCATGTGTTACAAAAATAATGGATACAGAATACAGTTTGTAAATTTTTACATCAACGGCAGATTGAGGAAACTAATCTGTTTATACATATAGGTAAAGTTGAATAATACCGCTTATAAACAGTAAATAGTCCAATGCGCTTTTCTGCGGTATAATACCATCTAAGATTTACACATAGTCCCTGCCCGTCCGGTCAGGCGGGC